>NZ_JBDVAA010000183.1:0-133830 GCF_039943695.1 Cellulophaga sp.
CTACATAAGCTTGGTGTAGTGTTTCTCTAGAAGCTAAACCACAAGCGTTGTTGTGCTTTAATATTGCAAACGTAGGTTCATCATTTTTAAATTCACCCATTAGGTTTACGGCAGCATCTACATCTAATAAGTTGTTGTAGCTTAATTCTTTACCGTGTAGTTTGTTAAACATTGCTTCAAAATCTCCGTAAAAGAATCCTTTTTGGTGCGGATTTTCTCCGTAACGTAAAGCCTTGCCGTTAGTTTCGCTAATTTTTAAAACAGTTTCTTCTTGCTCTTTATTAAAGTAGTTAAAAATAGCAGTATCGTAATGAGAAGATACATTAAAAGATTTGGCAGCAAAACGCTTACGATCTTCTAAAGTAGTTGTGCCATTACCCGTAGTAATTATATCTAAAACTTCACTGTAATCTTCCATAGAAGAAACACAAAGTACATCTTTAAAGTTTTTAGCAGCGGCTCTAATTAAAGAAATACCACCTATATCAATTTTTTCAATAATATCTTGCTCTGGTGCACCACTAGCAACAGTTTTTTCAAAAGGATATAAATCTACAATTACAATATCTAACTGAGGAATGTCAAATTCAGCTAACTGAGCCTGGTCATTCTCGTTTTCTTGTCTATTTAAAATACCACCAAAAACTTTAGGGTGCAAGGTCTTTACACGTCCTCCTAAAATAGATGGGTAGCTAGTTACATCTTCTACAGGTATAACATTAATTCCTAAATCTTTAATAAATTTTTCTGTGCCTCCAGTAGAGTAAATTGTTATTCCAAGTTCGTTAAACTTTTTTACTAAAGGTTCTAAACCGTCTTTGTGAAAAACAGAAATTAATGCTGATGTAGCTTTTTTTGTGGTACTCATTTTATGTGCTTATTGTTAAAAGATTGAATAAGGACACAAAAGTAATTTTTTTGCGATTAAGAACGGCAATGGTTTATCAACAAAAACACAAAGTTTTAAAGAATTTTAGCAACTTCTTCACATATAAACTCTAAAAAGTCTTCATCTTCTTTAGAAAAAGGATCTGGAGTGCCAGAATCTATGTCTATTTGCCCTACGTTTTCTCCATTAACAAAAATAGGAATTACTATTTCTGCTTTTACACTTATGCTGCAAGCAATATAGTTGTCTTGTGCTTGTACATCCGGAACAACAAAATTTTCATTAGATACAGCAACTTGTCCGCAAATACCTTTTCCAAACGGTATAATTACATGGTCTGTTGGTTCGCCAACATAAGGACCTAGCTTAAGTTCGTTTTTATCACCATTTTTAAAATAAAAACCTACCCAATTGTAATACGGTACGTTTTCTTCTAGTAGCTCGCAAATAGCCAAAAGAGTCTGGTCTTTATTGCCTTTGTTGTTTTCTATAATAGTTAAAACTGATGGTTTAAGCTCTTGTAACATTGTGATGTTCTATAAGTTTTATGCAAAAATAAATCTTAATTTTTGAATTTGCATTATTATTTGTTTGAATAAAGTCGATGATGAATAACAAAACTAACTTAGTACACAACATTTAATACTACTTTGGCAACCAAAACTGTGTAAATAAAACTTTTTTAGCTACTTTTGATGTTGTAATGAAACAATTAGTACATAAAATAACAACTATAGCACTTGCATTATTAGTGCTGCTTTCTACAGTATCTTTTGCTGTAGAAAAACATTTTTGTTGTGGCGAGTTAGTTTCTGTGTCTGTATATCCAGAAGATTTTGGATGTGGAGAAAGCGCTTTTTTAACCGTAAATAATATTACTGAAAATAATTGTTGTACGGGTATTTTAGAGGCAGTAAAGGGTCAGGATAGGTTAACTATTGCTTCAGACAAAAACGAAAAAGTAATAACAAAATATGTTATTACTTCCATTTCTTATTCAGCTCCTAGTACTGAAATTGTATTTCATCAAAAAGCTAGGTTTGTAAAGTATGTGCCGCCACTTTTGGTACAAGATGTGCAAGTAGCGCATCAGGTTTTTAGAATTTGATTTTTTTATTGGTTTATGTTTTACTACGCATATTGCTTCAATAGCAATTGTGAAGAGGGTTTATGTTGTGTAAACTTTAAAAATATGTTTCAATGATTAAAAATCAATTTTAAAAATGCAAAAAATAGTTTTTATTCTTCTTGTGTTGCCACTTTTTGTATTATCGCAAGGGCGTGTAACGGGTACAATATTTGAAGAAACAGCTAAAGGAGAAACACTGCCTTTAACAGGTGCAAATGTATATTGGCATAATACCAGTGTTGGTGTTATTACAGATATAGATGGTGGTTTTTCTATTCCATATAAAAAAGAATATTCTAAATTAATAATAAGTTATGTTGGTTTTAAGACCGATACACTTACTGTTACTAAACCGGGTAAAATTACCCATAATCTGCAATCAACTAGTACATTAGATGAGGTTACAATTACCGCAAAAAAAGAAGCTACAACCAAATTGTATTTAAAAGCAGAGAATACAATGGTTGTTGGTAGTGATGAGTTGCTAAAGGCTGCTTGCTGTAACTTGTCTGAGAGTTTTGAAACTAACCCGTCTATAGATGTAAATTTTGCAGATGCAGTTTTTGGCACCAGGCAAATTAAAATGTTGGGTTTAACAAGTCCTTATATATTAATAGCTACAGAGAACATACCATCTGTACGTGGAGCGTCACAAGCATATGGGTTAAGTTTTATACCTGGTACTTGGGTAGAAAGTATACAAATTACCAAAGGTATGGGTAGTGTAATAAATGGGTATGAGAGTATAGCAGGACAAATAAATGCTGAGCTTAAAAAACCTTTTGAGGATGATGCCTTGTTTGTAAATGTTTACGGAGCAAGTAGTGAGCGTTTTGAAGTTAATACACACCTAAATACTAGAATAGGGGATAAGTGGAGTACGGGTTTGTATATACACGGTAATAGTCACGATAAAAAACATGATGTTAATAATGATGGCTTTATGGATATGCCTATCTACAATCAAATTAATATCATGAATAGGTGGCAGTATATAGATGTAGAAAAAGGATTTGCTACTTTTTTTAATTTTAAATATTTAAATGATGAAAAGCAAACAGGGGAGTTAAATTTTGATCCGGGTACAGACAAGTTAACTACTAATGCTTGGGGGAGCGAAATTAATACAGAGCGAGCTGAGTTTTCTGCAAAGTTTGGTTATGTTAACCCAGAATTACCTTGGCAGGTTTTAGGAGCACAGTTTGCAGCAAGTAACCACAAACAAGACTCTTACTTTGGTTTAAACATATATGATATTGAGCATACCAGTGTGTATTCTAATGTAAATTACAACTCTATAATTGGGGACTCTAGACATAAAGTAAAAACTGGGATTAATTTTACGTATGATAAATATGATGAGTTAGTTTTGGAAGATAACTATGCGCGAATAGATAATTCTGTTGGTGGTTATTTTGAGTATGGTTATGATAATTTAGAGAAGCTAAATATAACAGCAGGTGTGCGTGTAGATAACCATAATAGGCTTGGCTTTTTTGTGACTCCACGAGTACATTTACGTTATTCTCCTTGGGAAAAATCAGCCCTAAGAGCTTCTTTTGGAAGAGGTAAGCGTACTGCTAATATTTTTGCAGAAAACCAGCGTATGTTTGCTACAGGTAGAACAATTAAGATTGATGATGATGGTGGTAATATATATGGTTTAGATCCGGAAATTGCTTGGAATTACGGAGTGTCTTTTTTGCAAGGCTTTAATTTGTTTGATAAAAAAGGTGATATTTCTGTAGATTTTTACAGAACAGATTTTGAGAATCAGATAGTTGTAGATTGGGAAAATCCACAAGAAGTTAGTTTTTATAATTTAGAAGGTGATAGTTATGCAAATAGTTTTCAGACAGAATTAAATTATGAGGTGTTTAGTAATTTTGATTTGCGAGTAGCTTATAAATTATATGATATAAAAACACAATACAAGTCTGCAAAGTTAGAAAGGTCTTTAACGCCAAAGCATAGGTTTTTTGCTAATGCATCATATAAAACAAAAGGACATGGTTTTATTAAAAAGTGGAAGTTTGATACTACTTTTAATTGGTTAGGTACGCAACGTTTTTCATCTACTTCTAGTAGTGCAGAAGAATATCAATTACCAGCTTACTCACCAAGAGTAGCTACTTTAAATGCGCAAATAACAAAAGTGTTTTCTTCTAAATTTGAAGTTTATGTAGGAGGTGAAAATATAACTAACGTTAGGCAAAATATGCCAATTGTAGGAGCTAATGATCCTTTTGGCTCTAATTTTGATACTACATTTGTATACGGGCCGGTTTTTGGAAGTATGTATTATGCAGGTTTACGATTTAAATTAAATAAGTTTAAAAAATAAAATATAAAAATTATGAAAAAAATAGCTGTTATAGTAATGATGTTGTTTGCTTATGTTTCTTTTGGGCAAAATAAAAATGCAAAAGGAAGTTTAGAAGTAAATGGTGTTTGCCAAATGTGTAAAGACCGTATAGAAAAAGCTTGTATAAAAACCAAAGGTGTAAAAAGTGCTATTTGGAATGTAAAAACTCATGAGCTTAAAGTTATTTTTGACGAACGAAAAACTAACTTAGATTCTATAGAAAGTAGTGTTGCGGCTGTAGGTCATGATACTAAAAATTTAAAAGCTCCAGATGATGTATACAACAGCTTGCATGCGTGTTGTTTTTATAGGGATAAAGAAGTTCAAGATGATCATAAAGAGTAGTTGTAATACTCTAAAAAAACAAAACGCTCCAATTAAAATTGGAGCGTTTTTAGTATTCTTAAGTTTATAAAAGATTACATCATACCTGGCATACCACCACCCATTGGAGGTGCAGCAGCTGGTGTGTCTTCTTTAATATCTGTTAAAGCACACTCTGTAGTTAAGATCATACCAGAAACAGAAGCAGCATTTTCTAATGCAACTCTAGTTACTTTTTTAGGATCTATAATACCTGCTTTAAGCATATCTGTGTAAGTTTCTGATTTAGCGTCGTAACCAAAATCTCCTTTACCTTCAATAACTTTAGCAACAACAACAGAACCTTCTCCGCCAGCATTTTCTACAATTGTACGTAATGGAGCTTCTATAGCTCTAGCAACAATTTGTAAACCAGTTTCTTCGTCTGCATTTTCTGCTTTTATTTTAGATAAAACAGCCTTAGCTCTAACTAAAGCAACACCACCACCAGCAACAATACCTTCTTCTACGGCAGCTCTTGTAGCGTGTAATGCATCATCAACTCTATCTTTTTTCTCTTTCATCTCTACCTCAGAGGCAGCACCAACATAAAGTACAGCAACACCACCAGCTAATTTAGCTAAACGCTCCTGTAGTTTTTCTTTGTCGTAGTCAGATGTAGTAGTCTCTATCTGAGATTTGATCTGATTAACTCTTGTGCTTATTGTAGCAGCATCACCAGAACCATTTACTATTGTAGTGTTGTCTTTATCTATAGCAACTTTTTCACAAGTACCAAGCATATCTAAAGTAGCGCTTTCTAAAGAGAAACCTCTTTCTTCAGAGATAACTGTACCGCCAGTTAAAATTGCAATATCTTCTAACATTGCTTTACGTCTATCTCCAAAACCAGGAGCTTTAACTGCAGCAATTTTTAAAGATCCACGTAACTTGTTTACTACTAAAGTAGCTAAAGCTTCACCGTCTACATCTTCAGAGATAATTAATAAAGGCTTACCAGATTGAGCAACTGGCTCTAATACAGGTAAAAGATCTTTCATTGCAGATATTTTTTTATCAAACAATAAAATATAAGGGTTTTCTAATTCTGCAACCATCTTTTCAGAATCTGTTACAAAGTAAGGAGAAAGGTAACCTCTGTCAAACTGCATACCTTCTACAACATCTACATAAGTATCTGTTCCTTTAGCCTCTTCTACAGTAATAACGCCTTCTTTACCAACTTTGCCAAAAGCTTGTGCAATTAGTTCACCAATAGTTTCGTCATTATTTGCAGAGATAGATGCAACTTGTTTAATTTTGTCTGAAGAATCACCAACTTTTTTAGATTGCTTAGCAAGGTCTTCTACAATAGCTTCAACAGCCTTGTCTATACCTCTTTTTAAATCCATTGGGTTTGCACCAGCAGCAACATTTTTAAGTCCTTCTTTTACTATAGATTGTGCTAAAACTGTAGCGGTAGTTGTACCATCACCAGCTAAATCATTAGTTTTAGAAGCAACTTCTTTAACCATTTGTGCCCCCATATTTTCTAAAGGATCTGCAAGCTCTATTTCTTTAGCTACAGATACACCATCTTTAGTTACGGTTGGTGCTCCAAAAGATTTGCTAATAATTACATTTCTTCCTTTAGGGCCTAATGTTACTTTTACTGCGTTAGCTAAAGCATCTACACCTCTTTTAAGGCCGTCTCTAGCTTCAATGTCAAATTTAATATCTTTTGCCATCTTTTATTATGTGTTTTTAAGTTTTGCTATTAGCTTTTGGCTAATAACATAAGTTTGATTATTAATTAAGAGCTAAGAGTCATTACAGACAAATAGCAAATAGCTATATTAGATAATAGCTAAAATGTCGCTTTCTCTCATCATTAAATAGTCAGAACCTTCTAACTTTAATTCTGTACCGGCATACTTACCGTAAAGTACAGTATCACCAATTTGTACAGTTATTTTCTCGTCTTTAGTTCCCGGGCCAACAGCAACTACTTTACCTTGTTGAGGTTTTTCTTTAGCAGTGTCTGGAATTATTAATCCAGAAGCCGTTTTAGTTTCTGCTGCCATCGGTTCAATTAGCACTCTATCTGCCAATGGTTTAATGTTAACTTTAGCCATATTTTATGATTTTTTAATATTAATTTTTCTGGTGTTATATAGGCAGAAATTGTGCCATAGCGTAAAACTGACAAGTTGTAAAACAAAAAATGCCAGCTTGTCATAAGCTGGCATTTTTAATATATTTTAAGGGTATGTTTTACTTAATGCTGTCCATTAAGTTAGTGTCTGTACCTTCAGGAGCAGCTGTATCTGTAGCAGCAGGAGCTTCTGTATTTGTTTCTTGTAATAATTTAGAATCTGAGTTAGTACCCTTACCAGGTAATGCAACGTTAGACATTAAAATTAGTATAACTAATAAAGCAGCTAAAGTCCAAGTACTTTTATCTAAAAAATCTCCAGTCTTTTTAACACCACCAACTACTTGGTTTCCACCGCCGCCAAAAGAAGAAGATAATCCGCCACCTTTTGGGTTTTGTACCATAATTACTAACATTAGTAAAAGCGATACTATAATAATAAGAACTAAAAATATTGTAAACGTACTCATCTGTTATATGTTTTCTTTTTGAATTTTTTCTACCGATTTTATTCGGTTTGCAAAGAAACTACTTTTTTCTGGATATTTCAAACTTAAAATCCTATAAGCTTGAATTGCTTTTTTGTATTTTTTTTGTTCTAAATACACCTTAGCAAGTGTTTCGGTCATTAACTCGTCTTTATTAAGTTTTACCGAACTAGAAATATCTACTTTAGTTTCTATATTTTTTGCAGGTTTAATTTTAGGGTTTGTCTTTATAAACTTGTCTATAAGGTCAAACTTTTTATTTTTTTTTTGCTTTACTTCTTCAACAATTACTGGTTCCTCTTTTATTTCTTCTTCAATTTTATCCTCTTCATCCTCTGGTTTGGGGGAGGTAAGTTGTAGCCATTGAGTAAAAGAATGTTTTTCTTTTTTTGTAAAGTTAAGAGGCTCACCAATATTTAGTTTTTCGCTTTCGGTTTTTTCTGTCAGTAGAAGTTCTGTAGTTTCTTCTGTTCTGTTTTTTAGAGCATCTTCCTGAGCTTTAACTTCTAACTCATCAATATCATTAGGAGTTTCTAATTTTTCAACAGCAACAGCAACAGCAATAGCTTCTTCTTCTTTGATTACCTCTTTAGTCTCAAAAAGGGCATCATCTAAAATCTTTTCAGCATCATCTATGTTTTGTGGTAAAGGCTTGTCTTCGCTTTCTTCTAACATATTTGGCGGAGATGCCACTTCTTCAGAAACTACATTTAGTTTTTTGAGATTAGCGTTTTCTCTAATCTCTTTAATTGTTGCAGTATTATTTAGAAATTCCGGAGACGTTATAAAATCGAATAAAACATCCCTGTTGGTAGTGTGTGCAGCTGTTACTTTTAAAGCATTATTGTATTTAAAACTATTGGTGTTTTTAAGGCCTTTTAAATGAATAGCGTGCGCAGCCTGAAAATAAGGGTAGTCTGTAATAATCTCTTCTAGCTGGTTTATTTGAGCTACAGAGTTAATGCTTTCTGGTTGTTGTAATAAATGTGTAAAATCTGTTATTTTCATAAAACTACCAGTCTGCTAAAGATTTGCTAAAAATATCCTGTGTAATACGCTCAAAAATTTCAGCGTGTGCTTCAGCCTTTACAGAAGCCAATAAAGAGTTTGCAGGGTAATCATAAAAGAATGAAAAACGCTGTTCAAAGTCTGAGTCTTCTTTTGTTTTATTGTAAAAACGTACATTAACCGTCATAGTTAATCTGTTTTGTGCCGCTGTTTGTGCTGCTGTAGCTGTCATTGGAGAAATACGGTATTCTACAATTTCACCTTCGTATACTAAATCTCCGTTAGATGTAGTTAAACTTACGCTTGTTTGACTTCCTATTAAATCTTGCAGTGCATTTGTAAAATTCCTATCCAGTCCAGGTTCTACAGTAGAACCTGCACTTTGCGATGCGTAGTTTTGAAAAAAGTTTACCTGGAAAGATTTAGCATCACCAACGCTACCACCTGTAAAATTGTAACCAACACTTTTTAGTCCGCATGCTTGTACTGTGCAAACAATAATTAGTAAAGCAAGTATGTTTTTTATGTTTTTCATCTAGTTATAAATCAAACTGTTTTATTTTTCTATATAAAGTACGCTCAGAAATACCTAGCTCGGCAGCAGCAGCTTTTCTTTTTCCTCGATTTCTTTCTAAAGATTTTTTAATAAGTTCTATTTCTTTGTCTTGTAAAGATAGGGTTTCTTCCTCTTCTATTTCTTCTGCAAAATGGTATTTGTCATCTAGTGGTGTTACAGGAGATATAACCTCTTCTCTTTCTCTGCTAGGGTTGGGTAAGTGTAAAATTTCTGAAGGAGAACTTTCTGCCTCTTCATAGTCATCTTCTTCGTGGTCCCCGTATATTTTCTGAATTAAGTGCTCGTTTTCTTCTTGTACTTTTTCACTATCGTTATTTTTCATTAACTCTAGCGTTAGCTTTTTAAGGTCGTTAAGATCTGCTTTCATATCAAAAAGAACTTTGTATAAAATTTCCCTTTCGTTGCTAAAGTCGCTCTCTTTTTTTTCTTGATTTACAACGGCAGGTAAATTTGTGTTACCACCGTTTGGTAAGTAAGAGTGTAGGGTAGCAGCAGAAATATTACGATCTGATTCTAAAACGGAAACTTGTTCGGCAACATTTCGTAATTGTCTAATGTTACCTGCCCAACGGTATTTTTGTAGTATTTGCACAGCATCATCAGATAAACGTATTGTAGGCATTTTGTATTTCTGACTAAAATCTGATGCAAATTTTCTAAACAATAAGTGAATGTCTTCTAAACGCTCGCGCAAAGGCGGTAGATTTATTTCTACAGTACTTAATCTGTAATACAAGTCTTCTCTAAATCTATTTTTTTTAATGGCTTCAAACATATTTACGTTTGTTGCGGCAACAATACGTACATTGGTTTTTTGCGTTTGTGAAGAACCAACTTTTAAAAATTCACCATTTTCAAGTACACGTAACAGGCGTACTTGTGTTGTTAAAGGTAGTTCACCAACTTCGTCTAAAAAAATGGTACCACCATCTGCAACCTCAAAATACCCTTTACGGGTTGTTGTAGCACCTGTAAAAGCACCTTTTTCATGACCAAAAAGTTCACTGTCTATTGTGCCTTCTGGTATGGCGCCACAGTTAACAGCAATATATTTTGCGTGTTTTCTATGTGATAATGAGTGTATTATTTTGGGAATAGCTTCTTTACCAACACCACTTTCACCGGTAACTAATACAGAGATATCTGTAGGGGCAACTTGTATTGCTTTTTCTATGGCTCTATTAAGTTGTACATCGTTTCCAATGATCTCAAACCTTTGTTTTATTGCTTGTATAGATTCCATTTTGTTATTTTTTTACAATACTACCTAAAAGGGTTCCTGTGGTGCAATCTTCAATTTTTACGCTTATAAATTGTCCTACTTGACTAATACCATCTTTTGGAAAAACAACAACGGCATTTTGCGAGTTCCTACCCATCCAATGTTCTGTAGATCTTTTAGATTCGCCTTCAATTAAAACTTCATCAATTTTACCTAAACGTTGCTGTAACCTGTAACCAGAGTGCTGCCTTTGTAATGCTATAATTTCTGCAAGCCTCCTTTTTTTGTCCGCTTCTGGCACGTCATCTTCTAATTTACGAGCGGCCATAGTTCCTGGTCTTTCAGAGTAAGAATACATATAACCAAAGTCATACTTTACATATTCTAGTAAAGAAAGAGTGTCCTTGTGGTCGTCTTCGGTTTCTGTTGGGAAACCAGCAATCATATCCTGAGAAATAGCACAATCAGGAATAATTTTTCTAATGTTGTCTATTAAGGTAAAATATTCTTCTCTTGTGTGTAGGCGGTTCATAGCTTTTAAAACTCTATCACTTCCGCTTTGTACAGGTAGGTGTATGTGGTTGCAAATATTATCATATTTGGCCATTGTTTTAATAACATCTAAAGTTAAATCTTGTGGATTAGAAGTAGAAAAACGAATTCTCATTTCTGGTTGCGCTATTGCTGTCATTTCTAATAAATTAGAAAAATTAACAGCAGTTGCTTTTTGCATATCTGTAGCTTGGTCAAAATCTTTTTTCAATCCGCCACCATACCATAGGTAGCTATCTACATTCTGACCTAAAAGTGTAATTTCTTTGTAACCTCTGTTCCAAAGGTCGTTTACTTCTTCTAAAATAGATTGTGGCTCTCTACTACGTTCTCTACCGCGAGTAAAAGGAACAACGCAAAAAGTACACATATTATCGCAACCACGAGTAATAGATACGTAAGCAGAAATTCCGTTTGTATTTAAACGTACAGGAGCTACATCGCCATAAGTTTCTTCTTTAGATAGGATAACGTTTATAGCATTACGGCCTTCATCTACTTCTTTTATTAAATTTGGTAAATCTTTGTAGGCATCTGGACCTACAACCATATCTACAATTTTTTCTTCTTCTAAAAACTGACTCTTTAAACGCTCTGCCATACATCCTAAAACCCCAACTTTTAAGTGAGGCCTAGTTCTTTTAACAGCGTTAAATTTTTGTAAACGCTTGCGTATGGTAAGTTCTGCTTTTTCTCTAATAGAGCAGGTGTTTACTAAAACAAGGTCTGCATCTTCTAAAGTTTGTGTGGTGTTAAAACCTTCTTTTGCTAAAATAGATGCTACAATTTCACTATCAGAAAAATTCATAGCACACCCATAACTTTCTATGTATAGTTTACGTGTATTGTCTTTTTGGTTTTCTAATGTTAAAGAATTACCCTGTATTGTTTCGTCTATTACCTTCTCTTCTGCCATATCTAAATCTACTACTAGCTTGTAAAAGCACAAAGATAGTACTAAATCTAAAAAAGTGACAATTTGACAGTTAAATTTAATTAATTTTTAGCGGTAAAATCGCAGTTAAGTTTATTTTTGCTTTTTTAAACAAATTTTAGATATGAATTATTACGATGTAGAGGGGAAAATAATTACAAAACCAGCATTAGATTTTGGTACTCTTTTTAATAAAGGTATAGAGTTATTTAAAGTGGTTTGGTTGCCAGGCTTTGTTACGGTGCTGTTTAGTACATTGTTAACATTATTGCTTGTTTTAGTTATGTACACGCCTTTAATAGCACTTGGTATTTTAAATGCAGAAGCATTTGAAAGACAAGACCCGCCTGTTATTTATACTTTTTTTTCAATGGTTATAATGCCAATTATTATGATGTGTATTTTTGCTGTAAACCTGTTACTAATGGCTGGTTTTTATAGAATATGCAGGGCTAAAGATGCAAAACTAAACACAGGTGGTCATTTTTACTACTTTAAAAAACAATATATGATTAAAGCTTTTATTTTGGCTTCAATAACTATTGGTTTAGCTACATTAGGTATGCTTGCTTGTGGTTTAGGCTTAATTTATTTAGGTGTGCCATTGGCTTTGTTTCCTGTGTTTTTAGCTTTTGAAGAAGAATTGTCTGCTGTAGAAATAGTAAAAGCTAGTTTTGCTTTAGGTAATAAAAATTGGTTGGTGCTTTTTGGAGTTATCTTTGTAATGGGGTTAATAGCACAACTTGGTGTAATATTATGTGTAGTAGGAATTTTGTTTACAGCAATGCTTGCTAGAATTCCTATTTATTATGCTTATAAAGACGGTGTAGGTTTTAAAGATGATGATACCGAAGATAGGTTAAAAGCGCTTGCTTCATCAGATTTGTAAGTTGTTACGCAACCCTTATGTTTGTTCTGTATCTGTTTTGTAACAACCAAAAAGATATAAGAATGAAAAATCATTTTATTTTATTACTAGCATTAGCAGCTGTTTTTATTAGCTGTACAGATGATGTAGATGATAGTAAGTACGCAGATTTTCTAGTGGCAAAACCATTAAAAATTAGTCTGTCTGAGTTTGAAAGCGGTGGAAGTATTGTTGCGCCAAAACCTATTGAAGAATCGGGTAAAATTTATGCATACAATAATTATATTTTTATAAATGATAAATATAAGGGAGTACACGTAATAGATAATAAAAACCCAGAACAACCTAATAAAATAGCTTTTATAAGTATAATAGGTAATGTAGATATTTCTGTTAAAGACAATTATTTATATGCTGATAGTTTAGGGGATTTGTTAGTTTTTGATATTTCTAATAAAGATAATATTAAGCTCGTAAATAGGTTAAAAAATGTATTAAGAGATAATATTGTTTGGCCGGCAGCAGATATTTATGATTGGGAAAATGTTGGTGCTGCAGATGAAATTTTAGTGGGCTGGGAGGTAGTTACAGAACGCAGACTAAAAAAAGAAGTAAATGTTTGGTTTGAGAATGGGACGCTTAATAATACCACAGATGCAGGTAATGTAGGTCAGGGAGGATCTTTAGCTCGTTTTAAAATTGTAGCAGATTACTTGTATGCGGTAGACAATCACTCTATAAATGTATTTGACCTACAAGATTTAGAAAACCCTAAAGATTTAGAAGATATTTACGCTGGGTTTGATATTGAAACTATTTTTAACAAAGGGAATCATTTATTTTTAGGAAGTAGAAGCGGAATGTATATCTATGATATTTCTACGCCACAAACACCGGCATTTGTGTCGGAGTTTCAGCACGGTACTGCTTGTGACCCTGTTGTTGTAGATGGTAATTACGCATACGTAACTTTACGTGGTGGTAATACTTGTGGGGCAACAGAAAGTGGTTTGTATATTATAGATATAAGTACTATTGCAGATCCGGTTTTAACAAAACAATACCCTCTAGATGGTCCTTATGGTCTAGGTATAAAAGGAGATAGACTTTTTATATGCGATGGGAATTCGGGTTTAAAAGTATATGATAAAACAGATGTAAATAATTTAAAAGAGGTAAATCATTTTAAAGATATTGTAACTTTTGATGTTATTCCTAGAGAAGAAAACTTACTTATGGTTGGTGATAATGTGTTGTATCAATATAAATATTTAGAAAATAACATAAGCTTGTTAAGTAGCTTACATCTAGATTAATTTATACCTTAAAAAGACAAAAGACTGCTAATTTTAGCGGTCTTTTTTTGTTGGTTTCTACCTTATAACGTATTAAATAAAAAAATTGCTATACTTTTGTATAACCAAAAACCATAAAATGGCGAAGAATTTAGTAATTGTAGAGTCACCTGCAAAAGCAAAAACAATAGAGAAATTTTTAGGAAAAGATTATAAGGTAGAGTCGAGCTTTGGACACATAGCAGATTTGCCATCTAAAGAATTAGGGGTAGATGTAGATAATGACTTTACGCCTAAATATGTAGTAGATAGTGAAAAGAAAAAACTTGTAAAAAAACTTAAAGATTTAGCAGATAAAGCAGAAGTTATATGGCTTGCGAGTGATGAGGATCGCGAGGGAGAGGCTATTTCTTGGCATTTGGCAGAAGAGTTAAAATTAGACAAGAGTAAAACAAGAAGAATTGTTTTTAACTCTATAACAAAGTCTGCAATACAAAAGGCAATAGAAAACCCAAGAGAAATAAATTACAACTTGGTAAATGCACAGCAGGCACGTAGAGTTTTAGATAGATTGGTTGGTTACGAGCTATCTCCGGTTCTTTGGAAAAAAATAAAACCAGGTCTTTCTGCTGGTCGTGTACAGTCTGTAGCAGTTAGGTTAATTGTAGAAAGAGAGAGGTCTATTGAAGCTTTTACGCCAGAAGCTTCATTTAGAGTTGTTGCCGAATTTAAAACAGAATCAGGTAGTAGCTTTTCAGCAAAAATTAACAAAACATTCCCTAGTAAAAAAGCAGCTCAAGATTTTTTAAATAAAAATATTGGCGCAAATTTTTCTATAGCAAATTTAGATAAAAAACCAGCAAAAAAATCTCCGGCAGCACCGTTTACAACATCTACCTTACAACAAGAGGCAGCACGTAAATTGTATTTTTCTGTGGGTAGAACAATGCAGGTAGCACAACGTTTGTACGAGGCAGGTTTAATAACCTATATGAGAACAGATAGTGTAAACCTATCTAAAGAGGCATTAGATGCAGCTAAGGAAGCAATTGTAGAAAACTACGGTAAAGAATATAGTGAGGTGCGTAATTATGTAGGTAAAACCAAAGGTGCACAAGAAGCACATGAGGCGGTTAGACCTACAGATATGAAAAGGCAATCACCGTCTTTGGAACGTGACCAAGCAAGGTTGTATGAGCTTATTTGGAAACGAACATTAGCATCACAAATGAGTGATGCGCAGTTAGAGCGTACCAACGTAAAAATAAAAGCAGATAAGCATAAAGAAGAGTTTACTGCAAATGGAGAGGTTATTAAGTTTGATGGTTTTTTAAAGGTATATTTAGAAGGTCATGATGATGAAGAAACAGAGGAGCAAGAAGGTATGTTGCCAGCGATGAAAGTTGGAGAAACATTACTTAATAATTTTATAACAGCAACAGAACGTTTTTCTAGAGCTCCATACAGATTTACTGAAGCATCTTTAGTTAAAAAGTTAGAAGAGTTAGGAATAGGAAGACCATCTACTTATGCACCAACAATTTCTACAATCCAAAACAGAGGCTATGTGGAAAAAGGAACAATAGAAGGTGTAGAGCGTAAGTACACGCAGTTGGTTTTAGAAGCAGATAATCTACAAGAAAAGAACTTAACAGAAACTGTTGGTTCTGATAAAGGTAAAATGGTACCTACAGATATAGGTATAATTGTAACCGACTTTTTAGTAAATCACTTTGAAACTATATTAGACTATAATTTTACAGCTAAGGTAGAAGAAGACTTTGATGAAATTGCAACAGGCGATGAAGACTGGGGTAAAGTAATGAAAGATTTTTATACAGATTTTCATCCAAAGGTTGAAGATGTAGAGCAAAATGCAGATAGGGCTAGTGGTGAACGTATTCTGGGTAAAGATCCAAAAACAGGTAGGCAAGTATCTGTACGTTTAGGCAGGTTTGGGCCAATGGTACAAATAGGTACAGCAGAGGAAGAAGAAAAACCGCAATTTGCAAGCTTATTGCCAGAACACTCTTTAGGTACAATTACTTTTGAAGAGGCAATGGAACTTTTTAAATTACCAAAAGATTTAGGTACTTATGAAGGAGAAGAAGTGTCTGCAAACGTAGGTAGGTTTGGACCTTATGTTAAGTTTGGTAAAAAGTACATTTCTATGGAGAAAGGAGAAAGTGCTTTAGATATAACTAAAGAAAGGGCAATAGAGCTTATTGTAGAAAAGCAAAAAGCAGATGCGCCAATAGCTTCATATGAAGATTTAGAGGTTACCAAAGGTGTAGGTCGTTTTGGTCCGTTTATAAAATGGAACGGAATGTTTATCAATGTAAATAAAAAGTACGACTATGATACACTTTCTTATGAGGATATTGTAGAACTTATTGAAGCTAAAAAACAAAAAGAAATAGATAAGCTTATACAAGAATGGCCAGAAGAAGGCATACGTATAGAAAAAGCTAGATGGGGTAGACACAATGTGTTAAAGGGTAAAATAAAGGTTGAGTTGGCTAAAACAGTAGACGCTACTAAAATTACTTTAGAAGAAGCCCAAGCTATGATAGAAAAGAAAACCCCAAAGAAAAAAACAAAAGCTAAAGCAAAACCTAAGGCTAAAGCAAAAGCAAAACCAAAGACAAAGAAGTAAAAATATATGGCGTTCGATTTTTTGACTCCAGTGGCAGATAAAGTAATAGCTCATTGTGAGTTATTACCGTCGCAAGCATTAGGAAAAAAAATATACAAACACACAAAAAAGGATGGTTTGCCGGTCTTGGCAATGGCATCTATAGCAATAATAGGCGTAAATGAATCTAGAAATGCTTTTGAAAAAAAATCAGAAGCATTAGATTTATCTGGCGTTAGGTTAGAGCTTTACAAGTTAATGGTAGGTAATTGGAATTCTACTATTATAGATCTAGGCGATGTAGAACCCGGAGAAAATGTTAGTGATACTTATTTTGTAGTAAAAGAAGTAATAGCTAGCTTAATTGAAGAAAATATTGTGCCTATAGTAATTGGACCAACACAAGACCTAACATATCCTTGTTACAGGGCTTTTGATGGCCTCCGAAATATGATTAACCTAGTAAATGTAGATAGTAGGTTTGACTTTGGAGATCATGAAGAACTTATCTCTTCTCATTCTTATATGAGTAAAATTATTACAGATAAGCCCAATAATTTATTTAATTTTTCAAATATAGGTTACCAAAGCTATTTTAATTCTCAGGAAGAAATAGATCTAATGGAGCGTCTTTTTTTTGATGCTTATCGTTTAGGAGAGGTAACATCAGACATAACCTTAGTAGAACCAATTCTACGAAATGCACACATTGTTAGTTTAGATGCACGCTCTGTGCGGGCAAGTGAAATGGGTATGTTAAATAATTTTTCTCCAAACGGATTTACAGGAAGAGAAATTTGCGCCATAGCAAGGTATGCAGGTATTAGTGAAAAATTATCTGTCTTTGGTGTTTTTGAGAGCGAGAATTCAAATCAATCTTTTCAGCTCTTAGCCCAGATTATATGGTACTTTATAGAGGGTTATAACTTTAGAGTACAAGAATTACCTTATTTAAATAAAGAAGCATTTACAAAGTATATAGTTCCTTCAGACTTAGAAGAACTAGTTTTTTATAAAAGTAATTTAACAGAAAGGTGGTGGGTAGAAGTACCATCTATTTTAAATTCATATAATAAAAATGAAATGCCTGCGTTATTACCCTGCACCAAGGCGGATTATGTTGAGGCAACCAACCAAAACATTCCAGAAAGGTGGTTTAAGGCATTTAAAAAAGGCCTCAATTAAAAAAATAACAAAATAACGTGTCTTAATACAATATTTCGTTTAAAACGCTGTTTTAATGATTGAATATATATGTTTAAGAACTAAATATCTTAAATCGAAATTTAACCTATAATTATGAAGAAACTATTGTTAATGTCCATGGGATTTGTTCTTTTACTTGGCAGTTGTGGTAAGTCAGGAACAAAAGGAGAATTGGTAGGAGCCCAAGGAAAAAAATGGTATCCGGAGAAACCTTATGGTATGGAATTGATCCCAAGAGGATCTTTTATCATGGGTAAAACAGAAGAAGACCAAGCGCAGGTTTTAAATGCGCCAACTAAAACTGTTACAGTAACTTCTTTTTATATGGATGATACTGAAATAACAAATAGTGAGTATCGTCAGTTTGTAGAATGGGTTAAAGATTCTATTACAAGAACAAAATTGGCAATATTAGCAGATGAGTTAGGCTTAAGCCCAGAAGATGGTGGTATTGGTGATTATGCATTTAAAGATGCAGATACAACTAAAATGTCTGAGTACGATAAGTATATGATGGACAACTATGGTGGTGGTGGCCCATCAGGATATGAAGGTAGAGCCTTAAATAAGCAAGAAAAACTTATTTGGGATACATCTGAATACCCAGACGAGTATTATGTTGAGGTAATGGATAAGTTATACATTCCAGAAGAAGAGGCATATAACGGGCAACGTACTATAGATGTTACACAGCTTAAATATAAGTATAGTTGGATGGACATAGACGCAGCTGCAAGATCTAAAACTGGAAGCAGAAAAGATTTTATTAAGCAGACTGAGTTACCTGTTTACCCAGATACTACAGTATGGATTAAAGATTTTGAATACTCTTATAATGAGCCAATGCACAACGATTATTTTTGGCATGATGCATATAGTGAGTATCCAGTAGTAGGTGTTACTTGGGATCAAGCAACAGCTTTTTGTAACTGGAGAACAAAATTAAAGAACGACGACCAAAAAAGTAGAGGTAAACAGCCAGTTAATAAATTTAGATTGCCTACAGAAGCAGAGTGGGAGTACGCTGCAAGAGGTGGTATAGAAGGTGGTATGTACCCTTGGGGTGGTCCTTATGTAATTAGTGATACTGGTTGCTATATGGCAAACTTTAAACCACAAAGAGGAGATTACGCTGCAGATGCAGCATTGTATACAGTAGAGGCTAAAGCATATGAGCCTAACGACTTTAACTTGTATAATATGGCTGGTAACGTGTCTGAATGGACAAGCTCTAGCTACGATCCAAGTACTTACGATTTTGTTTCTACAATGAACCCTAACGGAGGAGATAGTGGTAACGCAAGAAGAGTAATACGTGGTGGTTCTTGGAAAGATGTTGCTTACTTCTTACAAGTATCTACAAGAGATTATGAATACAGAGATTCTGCCCGTAGTTATATTGGCTTTAGAACTGTACAAGATTACATGGGAGAAGAAGATTCTACCGACTAAAAAACCGAATAAATTTAACCCTAAATACTTATAATTAATAAACCCAAATTAAAATTTAAAATTATGGCACAATCAAAATCAACAAAGAAATTATTTAATATGGCCTATGGCCTTGGAGCATCTGTAGTAATTATTGGTGCACTATTTAAAATCCTTCACTGGGAGTTAGGACCATTAAACGGTGGTGTTTTACTAGCAATTGGTCTTATTACAGAGGCACTTATTTTTGCAATTAGTGCATTTGAACCAATAGAGGATGAGTTAGACTGGTCTTTAGTATACCCAGAATTAGCAGGTGGTCAAGGATCAGCTAAACAAAAGAAAGAAACTTTAGAAGTAAAAGAAACAGAAGCATCTTTATCTAAGAAATTAGACGAAATGTTAAAAGAAGCTGGTGTTGATGCAGAATTAATGGGAAGCCTTGGTAACAGCATTAAAAACTTTGAAGGTGCTGCTAAAGGAATTGCTCCTACTGTAGATGCAATGGAATCTACTAGAAAGTATTCTGATGAAATGGTACAAGCTGCTACGCAGATGGAATCATTAAACAGCTTATACAAAGTGCAATTAGAAAGTGCTAGCAGACAAGCTTCAATTAATGAAGAAGTAGTACAAAACTCTTCAGCATTAAAAGATCAAATGGAATCTTTAGCAACAAACTTATCTTCTTTAAACGGAGTATACGGTGGTATGTTATCAGCAATGAGCAAAAACTAATTAGTTAATACTAATAACCCCAAATCAATTATTAACTAAAATTAGTAGAAAACATGGCAGGAGGAAAACAGTCACCACGTCAGAGAATGGTAAACTTAATGTACTTAGTGTTCATTTGTATGCTGGCGTTAAATATGAGTAAAGAAGTTCTAGCTGCATTCGGCTTAATGAATGTAAAGATGGAAGCTTCTAACAAAAAATCAACAGAAAACAATGTAGCTTTCTTAGAAGGTCTTGGAACAAAGGCAGAAGAGAATGCAGCAAAGTATGCTGAAGATTACAAAAAAGCGCAGCAGGTACAAAAAATATCTCAAGATTATTATGACTATTTAGAAGGTCTTAAAAATGAGATGACTAAGAACGTTGAAGATCCTACAGATTACCAAGTAATGGATAAGTCTGATTACTTAGATCAAAAATTCTTTAGCGGAGAAAACTTAGCAGAAGGTGGTAAGGAGTTCATGAAAAGAATTAACGATTACCGTGAGCAAGTATCTAAGTTAGTACCAGAAAAAATAAAAAGTTCTGTAAAGGCTAGATTTGAAACTGGAGATGCTAATGGTAAAGTAGAGAAGAAAGATAAGACCAAGCAAGATTGGATTAACTATCACTATGAAGGTTTTCCTTTAATAGCTTCTTTAACTAAAATTACAGCTTTACAGTCTGATATTAAGTCTACTGAAGAAGATGCTTTAAAAGCAATGTTAGAAGGTAACTTAACAGATCAGGTTTCTTTAAAGAAATTTAAAACATCACTTTTTGGATCTAAGTCAGCATTTTATGCAGGTGAAAAGTACGATGGTAAAATTATTATCAGCAAAACTGATGATTCTTCTACTCCAGTAAGAGCAGAATTAACATTAGATGGTAGAAAATTAAAAGAAGGTACAGATTATCAGCTTGAAGCTGGAGGTGTTAAAATGTTAATTGGTGCTGGTAACCCAGGAGATCACGAAGTAGCAGGTACACTTTTCTTTAAGCAAGATGGTGAAGAAGTTCCTGTAGAAGTTAAAAATTCTTTTGCAACTATATCTAAGCCAAGTGCAGCATTAATTGCAGCAGATAAGATGAACGTTGTTTACCGTGGTGTTGCTAACCCAATGACAATTTCTATACCTGGTATACCAAATAATAAAGTAAGAGCTTCTGCTCCAGGCTTAAAGTCGGTAAGTGGTAGTAAGTATGTTATGAATCCAGGTTCTGGAAGATCTGTAACTATTAAAGCTTCTGGTACTTTGCCAGATGGTAAAGCAGTTAGTTCTTCATCAGAATTTAGAATTAAAGATATACCAAGTCCAACAGGTTCTATTAGAGGAGAAACTGGTAGCGTTAAAATGCCACGTAAAAACTTAGAAGTATCT
Organism: Cellulophaga sp.; assembly: GCF_039943695.1. Taxonomy (NCBI): domain Bacteria; kingdom Pseudomonadati; phylum Bacteroidota; class Flavobacteriia; order Flavobacteriales; family Flavobacteriaceae; genus Cellulophaga; species Cellulophaga sp. Next base: position 21,157 of record NZ_JBDVAA010000183.1, read on the forward strand.
ACAGTTGGTGCATTATTACAAGATTTTGATTTTGATTTAAATATTGGTGTAAGCGGTTTCAGCTTCAAAGTTCCAGGACAGCCAACAATTAGAGTTAATGGTAGAAAATTAGACAGTAGAGCTAAATCTGCATTAAAAAGAGCAAAAAGAGGTGATATGGTTCAGATATTTAATATCCAAGCTTATATTACAAATAACAAGAGTTATAGATTAAAGAAAGTTTCTAGTGTACTTGTAGAAATTACAAACTAGAATAAATGAAACTAAAAGGTAAGTTGCTATTGTAAAATAGCAACTTACTTATAGCTTCAAAATAAAATTATTTAAATGATGAATTGGAAAAACATTTTAGTAGTAGGTTTAGTAGCAATGTCTTCGATATCTGCTATGGCGCAATCAAATGTATTGAATGCCAAAAAACCAGAAGAAATTGGTATTAAAACAGAAGAACAAATTAAAAAAGATAATGACGGACCATTAAAGTATGGTTATGTAGACGACAGAGATGTTTTATGGTCTACTACTGTATGGGAAGTTATAGATTTAGATGAGCGTGTAAACTTTCCTTTATACTACCCAATTGATACTATAGACATAGGTAAAAACAGAAGATCGTTATACCACGTTTTAATGAAAGGTATTAAGAGTGGAGAATTAGAAGTTTATGCAGATTCTTACTTTACAGAAAAAAGAAAATTAGAAGACTTAAAAGCTTCTATGCAGAAGGTAGATACTACAGATTATGGTTACGACCAATATAATGCAGGAGAAACTGTTTCTGAAGAATATATTAACAAGAGAGATCTTGTTGCAGCAGATTTAGAAGAATACCTAATTAAAGGAATGTGGTATTTTGATAAAAGACAAGGGGAATTAAAATATCGTTTATTAGGTATTGCTCCAGTTGCACCAGATGTTAACTTTATAGATGATGAGTCTGTAGATATAGATGGTAATAAAATTCCTTTATTCTGGGTTTGGTATCCAGATGCTAGAGAATTGTTGCATACAGCAAAAGTGTTTAATCAACGAAACTCTGCAAGTCCAATTTCTTTTGATATGTTGTTAAACTCAAGAAGGTTCCATGCAACTATTTACAAAGAAGAAAATGTACACGGAGATCGTAAAATTAAAGATTACATTTCAGACAACGCATTGTTTCAGTTGCTAGAAGCCAAAAGAATTAAAGAGGTTATTAGAGACAGAGAACAAGATATGTGGAGCTATTAAATTGCTTTAGAATTCCAATTCAAATACAATAAGCAGACTCCCTAGGATTTTATTCCTAGGGAGTTTTTTTATGCATATAAATTAAGCTACTTTATCTACTTTTGTAATATGGTAAATTATGTAGTTGTAGGTCTGGGGTTGGCAGGTATTTCTTTTTGTGAAACACTAGAAAAAAATAATAAAACGTTTAAGGTGGTTGCAGATAACTCACAGACATCTTCTGTAGTTGCAGGTGGTTTGTATAACCCAGTTATTTTAAAACGTTTTACACTTGCCTGGAACGCAAAACAACAATTAGACCTTGCGCTACCCTTTTACAAGGCTTTAGAAGATAAGCTAAAAGTACAGTTAGACTATAAAATACCTGTAATACGTAGGTTTGCTTCTGTAGAGGAGCAAAATATGTGGTTTGAGGCTATGGATAAGCCAAGTCTTAATTACTTTTTATCACCAAAAATTATTCAAAATAAAAATGCCAATATAAATGCAAACTTTGGGTATGGCGAGGTTTTGCATACAGGTAGAATAGATACAAAGGAGCTTTTATCAGCCTATAAAAATTACTTAATTAAAAAAGAAGCTATACTACAAGAAACGTTTGATTTTGATGCTTTACAAATTGAAGAAAACGGAGTTATATACAAAGGTATTAAGGCAGAAAAAATAGTTTTTGCTACTGGTTTTGGATTAAAAAGCAATCCGTTTTTTAATTATTTGCCTTTAAATGGAACAAAGGGAGAGCTTTTAACTATAAAAGCTCCAGATTTGAAAGAGAAAAGTGTTATAAAATCATCTGTCTTTATAATACCTATGGGTAATGATTTGTATAGGGTAGGAGCCACTTATAATAGAGATGACAAAACAAACAACGTATCTGAAACCGCTAAAGAAGAGTTGTTAACCAAATTAAATACCTTTTTAAAATGCAGTTATGAGGTTGTAGACCACAAAGCAGGTGTTAGGCCAACAGTAGCAGATAGAAAACCACTAGTTGGCGAGCATCCAAAGCATAAAAATGTATATGTTTTAAATGGTTTTGGTTCTAGAGGCGTTATGGCAGGACCTTACGCAGCTAAACATCTTTTTAATTTTATAGAAAACAAAGAGTTGCTACCAAAAGAGATAAATTGTAATCGTTTTATTAAAAGATACCTTAATGCTTCTGGCTCTTAAACTTAGCGGCTGCGTTTTTATCATAATGTATAAACATATTTATCCAAATATTACGAGACAATCTCATAATTATTGGCATAAAACCAACTAACGTAGCTACAATACAAATAAAACTTACTAAAAGACTCGTTTCAATAAAAATAAAAGAGATTATAAAAGCAGCAACAGCAAATGCAATACCAACACCATAACTTACGTACATTGCTCCGTAAAAGAACGAAGGCTCCATTTGATATTTGGTACCACAATGAGAACAACGCTCGTGCATATCGTACACATTTGATAAATGGTAAGGGTTTTTATCCTTGTACATGTTCTCTAAGTGACATTTTGGACAAGTTCCTGTTAAAATACTGCTGAGTTTGTTTCCTTTTTTTAACATTTGCAAAAAGTTTTTACAAAAATACTATTTTCTATAATTTTCATCTGTAACATTAGTCACATTTTATGCTTAATATTCACAATTTATCTGTCTCTTTTGGAGGAGAGTTTTTATTTGAAGAAATTTCTTTTAGGTTAAACCCAGGAAACCGTGTTGGACTTATAGGAAAAAATGGTGCAGGTAAGTCTACCTTATTAAAACTATTGTCTAAAGAAATGCCAATAGATAGTGGTACAATTGCAGCAGATAAAGATGTAAAAATTGGCTTTTTAAAACAAGATATAGATTTTGTAGAAGGAAGATCTGTTTTAGAAGAATCTTACCAAGCGTTTGAAGAAATTAAAGCTTTAGAGTTAAAGTTAGATGAAATTAATCATCAATTAGCAGAACGTACAGACTACGAAAGTGATAGTTACAGTCAGCTTATTATAGATTTAAATGATATTACGCATCATTATGAAATTTTAGGAGGTTACAATTACCAAGGAGAAACAGAAAAAGTTTTACAAGGTTTAGGTTTTAGTAGAGCAGATTTTGATAAAAAAACGGAGACATTTTCTGGAGGTTGGCGTATGCGTATAGAGTTGGCAAAACTACTATTACAAACTAACGATGTGCTGCTGCTAGATGAGCCTACCAACCACTTAGATATAGAATCTATTATTTGGTTAGAGCAGTTTTTAAAAGGATATTCTGGTGCAGTGGTTATTGTATCGCATGATAAAATGTTTTTAGATAATGTTACCAACAGAACCATAGAAATATCTTTAGGTAGAATATACGATTACAATAAACCGTATTCAGAATACTTGGTTCAGCGTAACGAGCTTAAAACACAGCAATTAAGCGCTCAAAAAAACCAAGAAAAGCAAATACAGCAAACAGAAAAACTGATAGAGAAATTTAGAGCAAAAGCATCTAAGGCAACTATGGCGCAATCTTTAATTAAAAAGTTAGATAAGATTGATAGGATAGAGGTAGATGAGGATGATAATAGCGTAATGAATTTACGTTTTCCTATATCTATAAATCCAGGTAAAATTATAGCAGAGATTGAAGATTTGTCTAAAAACTATGGCGATAAAAAAGTTTTAAATAATATAGATTTATTAATAGAACGCGATAGTAAAACAGCCTTTGTTGGTCAAAACGGACAAGGAAAATCTACTTTAGCAAAAATTATGGTGGGTGAGTTAGAGTATAGCGGTCACTTAAAATTAGGGCACAATGTACAAATAGGATATTTTGCTCAAAACCAAGCAGAGTATTTAGATGGTACAAAAACTATTTTAGATACTATGATAGATGCTGCTAACGAAACTAACCGTAGTAAGGTTAGAGATATTTTAGGATCGTTTTTATTTAGAGGAGATGATGTAGATAAGTATGTAAGAGTATTGTCTGGTGGTGAGCGTAACCGTTTAGCTTTGGCTAAAATGTTACTACAACCATTAAACGTATTGGTAATGGATGAACCTACCAACCATTTAGATATAAAGTCTAAAAACGTTTTAAAACAAGCATTACAAAATTTTGAGGGTACACTAATACTTGTATCACACGATAGAGATTTTTTACAAGGTTTAACTAATAAAGTTTACGAGTTTAAAGATCAAAAAATAAGAGAATATTTAGGAGATATAGACTATTACTTAGACCAACGTAAAGCTGAAAATTTTAGAGCTATTGAAAAAAAGACTAAGGTTAAGCAAGCTGTAAAAAAAGAAGAAGATAAAAAAGTAGACTATAAAGATCAGAAAAAAATAAAGTCCCTTAAAAATAAACTAAGTAATGTAGAAAGTGAAATTTCTACTTTGGAGAGCGACATAAAAAAGATAGATCAGAAGCTTTTATTGGAGTATGAAGCTACAATTGCAGAACCAGATTTTTTTGATAAATACGAGGCAAAAAAGAAAAAATTAAAAGAACTGATGTCTACTTGGGAAGAGCTAACCTTAAATTTAGAAGATTTGTAAGTAATGTAGGGTTTTGTAGGCTATTTTGCTAAACCACAGAAAATGCGTGTTTCACAACAAAAACACGCTAACCGCTTGTAGTTCATCTAATAATTTTGCCAGTTATCTATAATTAGCTTCTATTTGTATCGCAATACTTTGATAATCAGTATAGATATGAATAAGAATTTTACTTACACAATCATAGCTTTTTTAGCAGTAGCACTACAAACAGTTGTGGGGCAAATATCTTCTAAAGAAAAAGCAGTGCTTATAGACTTGTACAATGCTACAAACGGAAGTCAATGGACAACTCAGTGGAATTTAGATAAACCAGTTTCTACTTGGAAAGGTGTTAAAGTAGAAGACAATAAAGTTGTTGGACTAAATTTATTTAGAAACAACTTGGAGGGAACTTTGCCACAAACAATTTATAAGCTTAAAAGTTTGCAAGATTTAAACTTAGCGTTTAATAAAATCAGCGGAGAAATACCTGAGACTATTACTAAGTTAAAAGAGTTGAGAAATGTTCATTTAGAGATGAATTTACTAACAGGTGAAATACCTTCTAAAATAGGAGATTTAGCTAATTTAGAGAGTATTGTACTATTTAATAATCTAATGAAAGGAGAAATTCCTAAAAGCGTTGGTAAATTAAAAAAATTAAAAGTATTTAATGTGTCTAGTAACAAACTTTCAGGTATTATACCTGATGAGTTAGGAAGCTTATCTAAATTAGAAAGTTTAGGGCTTTTTGAAAATAATTTGGTTGGTTTTATCCCAAAAGAATTAGGGAACTTAGTAGAGCTTAGAGAGCTTGTAATTGCTAACAACCAGTTAATGGGAGATATACCACAAGAATTTGGACAACTGGTAAACCTACAAGTATTACAATTACAAAATAATAAATTCAATAGCTTTAAAAGTCTAGACTTTATGCAGTCTAAAGAGATTTTAGTTTTTGATTTTGATGGAAAAAAACCTAGCTTAAAGTTTAGAGATTTAAACACAGCTAAAACTGGAGTTGCAGAAACAGAGTTTGAAGAAGATAAAGAAAATTAATTACTATAATAAGTATTTAGTTGGTTAGTTAAAAAGAGTGCCCTTAGGGCACTCTTTTTTTATTTAAAATACTGTTAAGCATTAGGATTGGGGTAGTTGTCTGTCTGGTCTTCTACAGTTTCATCCATACAAACAAAATCTTTTTCAACTAAAATAAAAATTTCTTTACCGTCTTTAGTTGTAAAATTATGACTAAAACCAACAGTGTTACTGCTAAACCAATTGGTTGTGTAATCTTTAGGAACGTATATGGTTATAGTGTTATTAATGTAATCGGTTTCTAGATTAGTTATATCCTTTTTTGCGTGTATTCTATATGAAAATAAAGTTGATCCAAACTCTGTTTCTTGAGCAAAAGAACCTGTTTTGCAAAATGCTTCTACTTCACTTTTAGTAAGTCTGTATCTAATAGAATTTCCTCTAATTCTTATTTTCATAGCGTTGGTTTTATGATTGTTTTATATTTTTTTCGGGCTTGTAATTTATGGTAACTCTAGTTCCTTTTCCTGGAGTAGAGTTAATAAATAGTCTTCCGTTTATATAGTTTATGCGTTCTTTCATATAAAAAAGCCCCATACCGCCCTCACTATTGTTTTTTGGTGTCTTGTGTAAAATAGTATCATCAAAACCTTTACCATCATCATCAATTAAAATGCTTAGTATATTTTGGTCATAATTAATACTAAGTAAAATATAATTGGCATCTGCATACTTAATAGCGTTATTTATAGCCTCTTGTGTTACTCTATAAATATTAGTTTCTGCTAAGGAAGAAAACCTAATGTTTTTATCGGTCTTATTTTCAAAAAGAATATTTTTCCCAGTTAGTTTAGCTAATTCTATTGTCATTTTTTGCAGAGCAGGAAAAATACCATGATCTTTTAACTCAGGAGGAGTAAGGTTAAACGTAGCAGTACGTACACCTTTTATTAGGTCTGAGCATAGTGTTTTTAAATATGCTATCTTCTCCTCTGTTTTTTCTTTATTCTCTAAGTTAATAGATTCTATGTTAAATTTAAGAGCAGTAAGCATTTGGCCAATTCCATCATGTATGTCTTTTGCAATACGTTTGCGCTCTTCTTCTTGTCCCTCTACAATTTGGCTTGCTTGTAATTTTCTTTGAAGTATTTTGTCTTCAAAATTTTGCTTTGTTAATTGCTCTAGTTTTTGCTGATTTTCTATTCGTTCTGTAATATCAGAACATAAAATTAAAACACTTTGTTTTTTAGACGATTGATGAAGTGGAATAATAGACATATCTAACCAAACATCCTGTTCTTTTTTAGTCCTTATTTTTATTTCTTCAGTTCTAATGTTTTTTCTGCTATTTTTTAAAACTTCTTTAAGGTACTCTTGTTGGCCTTCGTTTGTTGTTAGTATCTCAGACAATGGTTTAGATAAGTCTTGAGTAGAACAGCCTAAAAGTTCTTGAAATTTTTTACTAATAAAAACTACGCTTTCATTATTTTTAGTACTAGCAAATAAAGCTGCATTATCTATAACAAAATTTAATTCTTGTAGCTCTTGTAACGAGTTTTCTTTTTCTTGATATAGTTCCTCTATTTTAGCAGTGTTTTTCTCAGATTCTATTTTTCCTTTTAAAAGCTTAGCAATACTATTTCTAATTTGAATAGATAATGGTCTAAAAACAAATAAAATTTCTAAAAGAAGAATTAGTAAGGAAAGCGCAACTAATATGTGCTCTTTTTGTTTTAATTTTTGAAGTTGAGTTTTACTTATACTATCATATTTATTTACAATAGTATCCATCAAATTTAAAAATATGCGTTCGTTTTTTAGTAAAGTTAAAATATCGTTTTCTAAACTAAGGCTATCTTTTATATTGTTGTTTTTAAGTTGAATGGTGTTTTCCGCAGCGCTAATCATAGCCGTATGGTGCGGTGTAATTTTTTTTAGTAAAGCTAGTATTTCTTTATTTTCCTCTTTAGGTAAACCCATAGAGTCATTGCCAAACTGAAGCGCATTGTGGGATACACGCCAAACATCTAAAGTTTTTTTTGTGTTTTTTAAAATTTGATTTCTTTCTTCATTAGATGTGTATCTATTTAACAATAGAATATCTTTTACTAATTTTTGACTATAAGCACGTTGCCTACCTGCAACATTTATGACGCGAGAATCATCTAACTGAGAATTTAAATGCATTTGTACTAAAACCTGAGAAAAAACAATAGAAAAAGCAATAGCTAACAATGCTAGTAGGTACCATTTTCTTATTCTAAGAAAAGTGGTGGTGTCTAAAGATTTTTCTAATTTATTACCGCTCATATTAGTAGCTTATTGTAAGCATTTTTAAGATAATGCTTTGCCTACTAGTTCTAAAGATGCTTTTGATAAAGGTAGCTTTAAAGCTGCATCTTGGCCTAAATTGGACATTTTGCGCCACGTTTTTTGTAAAATATCAATAAGTTTTTCTTCTGAGTATTTTTTAGCAAATGGCTCAAAATAAAACTCTAAAAATACCAGGCAAATAACATCTTCTAAGGTCTGTGTTTCTTCATTCTTTTTTAACTGTTTCTTCTCAAGTAAAAAAGCAACTTTACTAATTGTTTCTTGGTCATAACCAACAGATTCTAAAATTGAACTTGCTTTTTTTGCGTGATATTTTTTAAGATCTTGTCTCCATGTCAAATATCCAGTCCTGTTCATTTCATAAGAATCTCTTGGTATTTCCCATCGGCAAATGTGTTGGCAACGAGCAGTTAACTGTAATACTTCTGATGCATTTGGAGCAAAAGAGTTTAGTTTGCTTGTCATGCGTATAGCGTATAGTACTTCTTTTGCGTACTCCTTACCTTGGTATAATTCTTTATTTGGGTCTTGCTCGTTAGCTTTGTCAAAAAGATCAAAAGCTTGTTTTAGTTTATTTGTTGTTGCCATATGTGGTAAGGTTTGTTTCAAAGCTATTCAGAAAACCCAATATACACAAAACCATCTTCAATTTTTACAGGATAAGTTGCAATAGCATCTAAAGTGCCGTTTAAATTTTCTCCGGTTTCTAGAGAAAATGTGTTTTTATGCAGGGGACAAGCCACTTTAGGTGTTCCCATATCTTCACCAATCATACCTCTAGAAAGTACCATTTCCATTTTATGCGGACATAAATTTTGGCAGGCGTACCATTTACCTTCTCTTGTGAAATTAAAAACAGCAATTTGTTTATTTTTATATTTTACGCAGGCACCACCATTTTTTGGGAACTTAGTAATTTCTGCAGCTTTGTACCAGGTTGTTACTTGTTCTAAAGCTGTTAATGAGTATTCTTTTAAAATTGAAGTTATCATCTTTAATTATTTTAATTAAACATATTCTATTATACCCAAGGAGCCGGCATTTTTTGATCTCTTAATGATACAAATTCTATATTTTCATCTTCCTCGGTAGAGTTTACAAAGTGTGTGTATTTAGCTTTTATTTCAGGGGTTTCAATAGCTTCTTTCCATTCGCATTTGTAAGTATCAACCAATCTCTGCATTTCTACGTCTAATTGGTCTACAATGCCTAAACAGTCGTTTATAACAACATCCTTTACATAATTTATACCGCCTTCTAGTTTATCTAACCAAGCAGCAGTACGCATTAGTGGTTGGGCTGTTTGTATGTAATACATTAAAAATCTGTCTACATACTTTATAGCAGTTTCTTTATCTACTTTTTCGGCTAATAACAAAGCGTGTTTTGGAGTTGCACCACCATTTCCTGCTATATATACATTCCAGCCTCCTTCTACAGCAATAAAGCCAAAATCTTTACCACGAGCTTCTGCACATTCTCTAATACAGCCAGATACACCTCCTTTAAATTTATGAGGAGACCTTATGCCTTTGTATCTGTTTTCTATTTCTATGGCAAAACTCACACTTTCATCCATGCCATATCTGCACCACGTAGAGCCAACGCAGCTTTTTACGGTACGTAAAGATTTTCCATAAGCTTGTCCGGTTTCAAAGCCTTCGGCAATTAATTCTTCCCAAATAAGAGGAAGCTCGTGTAATTGTGCGCCAAACATATCTATACGTTGTCCGCCTGTAATTTTGGTGTATAAATCATATTTTTGAGCAATTCTGCCCATAGCAATCATTTGTTTTGGAGATATTTCTCCGCCGGCAACACGTGGCACAACAGAATAGGTTCCGTTACGCTGAATGTTTGCCAAATACCTATCGTTGGTATCTTGTATTGTATCTTGTCTGTTTGCTGTTTCATTAAATATACTAGCAAATAATGATGCTGCTAACGGTTTGCAAACTTCGCAGCCATTTCCTTTACCGTGAGTGTCTAGCAGTTCATCATAATCTTTAATGTGTTTCATTTTAACAATGTCATACAGCTCTTGCCTAGAGTAATCAAAATGCTCACAAATACGTTCCTTAACTACTTTACCTAGAGATTTTAAAGTTTCATTTACTAAATCTGTCACCATAGGTTTACAGCCACCACAACCGGTAGTTGCTTTGGTAGCTTTGGCAACATCTTTTACAGTTTCATTACCATCATCTTTTACCGAGCAACAAACCTGCCCTTTAGTTACGGCTTCGCAAGAACAAACAACAGCAGTATCTGGTAAATCCATAGCACTGCCAAAAGAAGCAGCGCCATCACCAGCAGGCAATATTAACTGTGATGGATCTGAAGGAATAGGCATACCATTTAAATATATTTGATGTAGCATACTATAATCTGTAGCATCACCAACTAAAATTCCGCCTAAAAGTTTTTTTCCATCCAGACTTACATTTATTCTTTTGTATAAATGTTGTGTTTTGTTTTCAAAAATCACAGAATGTCCTTTTGTAGCAGGCATAAAAGGCTCTCCAAAGCTAGCAACATCAACACCAATTAACTTTAGTTTGGTAGACATATCAATCTCTTCTGCCATTTTATTTTCTAAATTCCCTGTAATCTGGTCAACAGCAACAGTAGCCATTTCATAACCAGGAGCAACCAAACCATAAATCATTTGGTTGTATAAGGCAATTTCTCCAATAGCGTATATGTGTTTATCAGAGGTTTGCATTTTGTTATCTACTACTATGCCGCCACGCACACCCATTTTTAAGCCACTAGATTTTCCTAGTTCATCTCGCGGACGTATACCGGCAGAAATAATTAGCATTTCTACATCCAGTACGTCATCTTCGCCAAATTCCATTCCAGTAATAGCTTTGCCTCCTAATATTTGATTTGTTGCTTTACTAAGGTGAATATGTAAACCTATAGATTCTAATTTTAGTTGAAGAACCTGACTGCTTCTAGAGTCTAACTGTCTTGGCATTAATTTAGGAGCAAACTCTACAATGTGTGGCTCTAAACCCATATCCATAACGGCTTTACCGGCTTCAAGACCTAAAAGTCCGCCTCCAAGAACAGCAGCTTTTGCATTAGGATTTTTTGTTTTAAGTAGAGCTGCATAAGCTAGCATACCTTCTAAGTCTTCAATAGTTCGGTATACAAAAACCCCTTCTTTTTCTGCACCTTTAATAGGTGGTACAAATGCAGATGATCCTGTGGCTAGTACAAGATAATCATAAGAAAAATCACGGTTGTTAGCGGTTGTAATTGTTTTTTCATCACGATTAATATCTGTAACACGTTCATTAACCATTAATTCTATTCCGTTTTCAGTATACCATTCTGCAGGAGCCATTTCTAATGCCTTTGCATCTTGGTTTTCAAAAAACTCACTTAAATGTACACGGTCATAAGCAGGTCTTGGCTCATCGCCAAAAACAATAAGCTTAAAATCTTTATTTGTTTCTTTGGCCACAAATTTTTCGCAAAACTTATAGCCTACCATTCCATTTCCTACTACAATTACGGTTTTCATACGTACGTGTTTATCAGATTACTTAGCAAACTTACGTATTATTACGTATTTATTATCTGATTTTATCGAAATAAATACGTAGTTTTGTTGTTGTATTAATAATTTTTCACTTTAATAATTGTATATTATGATGTTAGCAAGTATGCCAAAAGTTAGTTTAGTTGGCGCAGGCCCTGGTAGTAGTGATCTTATAACACGTAGAGGCTTTAAGGTTTTGCAGCAGGCATCTGTAGTTTTGTATGATGCATTGGTAAGTAAAGAATTACTAAATGAAATAGATGCAGATATACCAAAAATATACGTAGGTAAGCGTTGCGGAGAACATTCTTTATTGCAAGATGATATTAATAAGCTTATAGTAGAAAGTGCATATACATATGGGCACGTAGTACGTTTAAAAGGTGGTGATCCGTTTGTGTTTGGTAGAGCAAGTGAAGAAATAGAATACGTAGAGTCTTTTGGTATACCAGTTGTTGTTATTCCGGGAGTTAGTAGTGCTATTGCTGTTCCGGCAAGTCAAGGTATACCAGTAACTCGTAGAGGTATAAGTAGTAGTTTTTGGGTAATGACAGCTACAAAAAAGGATGGATCGTTCTCTCAAGATCTTAAATTGGCAGCAAAATCATCAGCAACACTTGTAATATTAATGGGTGTACGTAAGTTTAGGGAAATTGTAACAGAGATTTTAAAATACAGGAGTAAAACAACACCTTTTGCTATAATACAGAACGGAACTTTAGATAAAGAAACCTGTATAACAGGTACTTTATTAAATTATAAAACAGTTAATAAAGATATTAATACTGCGCTCCCTGGTATTATAGTTATTGGTGATGTGGTAGCAGAGCATCCTTCTTTTTTTGAAGAAGAGTTACAGCGTGTACTTAACTCAGGGATGTAAAATTATATATGAGTAACTACGTAGTTATTAAATAATTTAGTCATTTTTTCACTTTTTATTGAACTAATACATTGTGTTTTAGCTTGTTGTTTATTTTTAAATTTCTTTAAAAATGTCAAATTCTACATTTTAATATTTCTTTTTTTTCATTTTGATTTTTTATAAATACAAATTCTATCATTTTAATAAAAATACGTATTCTGTGTATTGTTTTTACTTACACCTACGTACTTATACGTATTAATACTTATTTTTGAAGTGTAAATAGTTCACTATATAACCTTCTAAAATAATATGATATGATAAACAAGACATCTAACAAGGCTACAAAATTAAATCTACGAGATTTTAAAAGTATTCAAATGAAAACTTTTTGGATTACCTCACTGGCTTTTTTTCTTTGTTTTTTTGCTTGGTTTGGTATAGTTCCTTTTATGCCAGATGTGGTTAGAGATTTAGGATTAACTCCTTCTCAAAAATGGAATTCTATTATTTTAGCGGTTTCAGGAACTGTATTTGCACGTTTAGCAATAGGTAAATTATGTGATAAATATGGTCCACGATTGTGCTATACCTATTTACTAGTATTAGGAGCAATACCAGTAATATTGCTTGGCTTTGTACAAACACCATTACAGTTTTTAATTTGTAGGTTGCTTATTGGTTTTATAGGAGCTTCATTTGTAATTACGCAGTTTCATACTTCTATTATGTTTGCGCCAAATATTGTAGGTACGGCAAATGCTACTTCTGCAGGTTGGGGGAATCTAGGAGGTGGAGCTAACCGTTTGGGAATGCCTTTAATTGCTGCAGCAGTTGTAAGTTTTGGTGTTGCAGATGAAATTGCTTGGCGTTACTCTATGGTTATTGCTGGTGTACTATGTTTTTTAATGGGATTGGTATATTATTTCTTTACAAAAGATACTCCAGAGGGTAATTTTTCAGAATTAAAAGAAAGAGGTGAGATGCCTGTTCTTAAAAAGGACGAAGCATCTTTTGCTAGTGTTTTAAAAGATTATAGGGTTTGGATTTTATTTTTTGTTTATGCTGCTTGCTTTGGAATAGAACTTACGGTGTATGGCACTATGGATGATTATTTGCAAAATAGATTTGGTTTAGAAAGGTCTTTTGCTGGTAACTTGGTTTTGTCTTTTGCTTTAATGAACATTTTTGCCCGAACATTAGGTGGTTATTTTGGTGATAAATTTGGTAACTCTAAAGGCTTACGTGGTCGTGTTATTTTCTTGGCTGTTATTTTAGCTGCAGAGGGGTTAATGTTATCTTTCTTTTCAATGACAACAAGTATAGCAGTAGGAATGTTGTTTTTAATAGCATTTAGCTTAACAGTACAAATGGCAGAAGGAGCTACATTTTCTGTTGTGCCGTTTATAAATAAAAAGGCAATTGGGTCTATCTCAGGTATTGTAGGAGCAGGTGGTAATGTAGGTGCATTTTTAGCAGCAATGCTATTAAAGTCTAAGTCTGCAGTAGCAGAAAGCGCAGCAATATCATCTAACAATGGGTTGGGAGAAGAGGCTATAAAAGCGGCACAAACTGTGGCTTCTGCTTCAGCAGTTTCATCTGGTTATTTTGTTATTGGTGGTTGTATTTTGGTAGCAGCATTACTGTCCTTAGCCATCAAATTTGCATCATCAGAAGAGAAAGTGTCTGCTAGTCTGCAGGTAGCAGATAAATAATATTAGTTCTATTATCAGAAAAAATAAATAATATAAACTTAAGGGAAAATGAAAAAAATACATTTTTTAATAGGTCTGGTATGTCTAATTTCTAATTATACCATAGCACAGTTTACAATAGATGGCGAGTTTAGGCCAAGAACCGAATACCGTCACGGATACGGAAGTCCAATTGCAGAAGATGCAGATGCAGGTTTTGGTATATCTACTAGAGCACGTGTAAATTTTGGGTACACAGATGAATCTTATAAGGTATATTTAAGTTTGCAAGATGTAATGACGTGGGGAGAAAACAGGCAACTTTTACCTGCAGATGCTAATAATTCTTTTGCTGTTTTTGAAGCATGGGGAGAACTAACTTTAGGAGAAGGTTTTTCTACAAAAATAGGAAGGCAAACAATAGATTATGACGATCAAAGAATTTTAGGTTCTGTTGGTTGGGCACAACAAGCTCGTAATCATGATGCGGCTTTGTTACAGTATAAAAAAGACAAATTTTTATTAGATGTAGGTTTAGCATTTAATCAAGATAAAGCAAATTTATCTGGTTTTTCATCTGTAGGAACGGAATATAGTACAACGGGTTTCTTTTCTTATAAAACAATGCAGTACTTATATTTAAAACAAAATTGGGACACTTTTTCAGGTAGTTTGTTGGTGCTAAATAATGGTTTTCAGGAGTATGAAGATGATGGTGTTACGGCAGATGGTACAAGTAGTTTGTTAACTCTTGGCACACACTTAGAGTATAAAAAAGGAAAACTAGGTGTTAGTAGTAATCTTTTTTTACAAACAGGAGAAAGACAAGGAGAAGTAGATGTAAAAGGTGCTTATTTGGCAAGTTTAGATCTTAGTTTAAAAACATCAGATAAAATTACTTTAGGGGCAGGTATAGAGCTTATTAGTGGTAATGATGCAGATGCAGGTGAAACAGGAGCATTTTTTCCGTTGTACGGAACCAATCATAAATTTAATGGCTTTATGGATTATTTTTATGTAGGCAACCACGCTAATTCTGTTGGACTTTTAGATGTGCACCTAAGTGCAAATTTTAAATTAAATGAAACGTCTAATCTTATGGTTAAGGCATTAAACTTTAGTGGTGAGCAAGAATTGTCAAGCGGAGAAAAATCTTTAGGGACAGAAATAGATCTAGTTTTTTCTAAAAAGTTTAAGGGCTACGGCTTGGCAATAGGATATTCACAAATGTTTGCAAATGATGGTATGTATGAGTTAAAAGAAACTACTAAAGATGCTTCTGCCGGAGGTCAAAATTGGGCTTGGGCAATGCTAACCATCAAACCAAAATTTTTAAATACAACAAAATAACAATCAATTTTATAGCCATTCCCCAGTCGCTGCAGTATTATGTAGCGACTTTTTTTATAGTATTGCCTAAGTATATTACGTATGTAACTACGTATTTTTAAATTATATTTGTGTAAATATTTAGATGAATGAGTAGTACTATAAGTATTGTATTGGCAGATGATCATTCTTTAGTAAGAGACGGAATACGTTCTTTACTAGAAGAAGAAAAAGATTTAGTTGTAGTAGCAGAGGTAGCTAATGGGGAAGAAGCTATAGCTATTGTAGAAGAAAAAAAGCCAGATCTTTTAATTATAGATATTAGAATGCCAATTATGAATGGTATAGATGCAGTAGATGTTTTAAATAAAAAAGGAACAACTACAAAAACCATTATTTTGTCTATGCATGACTCAGAGGAATATATTCTTAAATCTGTAAATGCAGGTGCAAACGGTTATTTGCTAAAAGATACAGGTAAAGTAGAGTTTATAAAAGCAATACACACTGTGCAACAAGGAGGAAAATATTTTAGTGGAGACATATCTAATGTCTTGGTAAATAATTTGCTTCATGGTAATAAATCTATTTCTGAAGCATCAAAGACAACAAAAACCAATAATCCTTTTGATCTTACCAGTAAAGAACTTCAGGTATTAGAGCTTGTACTAACAGGTTTAACAAATAAACAGATTTCAGAAAAACTAGAAAATAGTAAACGTACTGTAGAAACTCATAGGTTTAATTTAATGCGTAAAATGGAAGTTAAAAACCTTATAGACTTGTCTAAAAAAGCACAACAGTATAATCTTGTTTAAGAGTATAAATAATACGCTTTTATATTAGTTTCCTAAAATTACCATTCTCTTTCTATAAGCTACCATATTAGATATTAAAAGCTACATAGTTTTGTGCGTATATTAATTTAATACAAAACAAAATGAAAAAAAGAGCTTTAATTATTGGAGGTAGTAGTGGAATTGGAAGAGCAACTGCAGAAAAATTATTACAAGAAGGGGTAGAAGTACACGTAGTAGGTACAAACCAAAATAAATTAGATGCATTTAAAAAAGAGGCACCTGAAGATTTATTTTGTCACAAAGTAGATATTACAAATTCATCAGAAATAGATAGTTTAAACACAACAATTGGTGGTTGGGATAATCTAGATTATTTGGTAAATGCATCAGGTATATTTGGGCCAAAAGCTTTTTTAGATCATACTTTAGAAGATTACAACTCTTACCAAGATTTAAACCGTGGTTTCTTTTTTATTACACAGAATGTAGCTAAAAAAATGGCATCTACAGGTGGCGGTTCTATTGTAAACGTAGGTTCTATGTGGGCAAAACAAGCGGTAAAGGCAACACCTTCTTCTGCATATTCTATGCAAAAAGCAGGTTTACATTCTTTAACTCAGCATTTGGCTATGGAGCTTTCAGATAAAAAAATTAGAGTAAATGCAGTTTCTCCAGCAGTAGTGCAAACGCCAGTTTATGATAGTGTTTTTGGAGATAATGATAAGGCAACCGAAGCCTTAAAAGGTTTTAATGGTTTTCATCCAATAGGAAGAATAGGACAACCAAGTGATATAGCAAAAACCATACACTTTCTTTTGTCTGATAGTGCTTCATGGGTAACAGGTGCTATTTGGGATACAGATGGTGGTGTAATGTCTGGAAGAAATTAATTTTTTAATCTAAATATAATAGTCTTATGTATGATATGAGCAACCTTAAAAAATTAGGGAAATTAGGTAAAAATGCATCTCCGGCAATGCAAGCTTTTCAGGTTTTTGATGAAGCAGCTTTAGCAGATGGTGTAATACCAAAAAAGTATAAAGAATTGATAGCAGTTGCAGTAGCATTAACTACACAGTGTCCTTATTGTTTAGAAATACATAAAAATCAAGCAGAAAATGCAGGGGCAACACAAGAAGAGTTAGCAGAAGTTACATTTGTTGCAGCAGCATTACGTGCAGGAGCCGCAGTTGTTCACGGCACACACTTAATGAATAAATAAAAATGATTAATACTACTAAATATATTATAGTTGGTGCCGGACTTTCTGGGTTAACATCTGCATATGAATTGCATAAGTCTGGAGAAAAAGATTTTTTAGTTTTAGACTCCAGAGCCAAAATTGGAGGCAGAATAGTTACTGAAAATCATATAGATTTAGGAGCTACTTGGTTCCAAAGTCACCATACAAATGTAAATGCTATATTGAGGGAATTAAACATCAATAAATTTCCTCAATATACTAGTGGTAGTAGTGTTTTGGTTTATAGTTCTATGGCTCCTGCTCATTATTTTAAAAGTGATCCTGATGCACCTTCTGCATCTAGAATTTCTGGCGGATCTAGTGCTTTAATAACCAAATTAGCACAAGGTTTTACAGGTAAAATAATAACAGATACTACAGTTTTACAAATTGAAGAAGAAGGTAATTACATAAAAGTTAGTACTAAAGACAAAACTTATATAGCAGAAAAAGTGGTGCTAACTGTTCCGCCACGTATAATTTCTAGAATTAATTTTTTTCCAGAACTACCGACTAACTTAATTGGTACAATGAAAAATACACATACTTGGATGAGTAATGCTATAAAAGTGGGACTAAAATTTAAAGAACCTTTTTGGAAGCAAAAAGACTTGTCAGGTACTGTTATAGGTCAAGTTGGTGCGGTTACAGAGTTGTATGATCATTGTAATTCTGATAATAATGATTATAGTTTAATGGGTTTTGTAAATGAAGCATTACGAGATTTAACAGCAAAAGAACGTAAAAACAAAATTCTGTCTTATCTTTCTAAATATTTGGGAGAAGAAATAATGGATTATACGTTTTATTATGAAAAAGACTGGTCTAAAGACGTAAACACATCTTGCAAAACAATTAAGTCTATTTATATGAGTCCAACCTACGGAGATTCTCTTTTTGCCGATACATACTTTAATGGTAAGTTAATTTTTTCGGGAACAGAAACATCTCCTGTTTATGGTGGTTATATGGATGGAGCTATTTACAGTGGAAAATTAGCAGCTAAAAAATTATTAGATAGTTGAAAAATTTTAATAAAATAGAACAATATCATTTACATAAGGCGTACCCAAACAAGCTACAGTTTCAGGTGTACGACTTAAAAGAATACCGCAAAAAAAATCCTGAAAAAGCAGCAATACCGCATTCACATAGTTATTATCAAATAATTTGGTTTTTTAATGAAGGTGGTACGCATACCATAGACTTTAAAACCTATGATATAAAAGAAAATAGTGTGCTTTTTACCAATAAAGATCAAATACATTCTTTTGATGATAATTTGGAGGTAGAAGGTTGGTTAATTCATTTTAACGAAAGTTTTTTTATGCATTCTGATGTAGATATATTTTTAAAGTATACTATTTTTAATGTAGAACAAAACTCTTGCTACCACATAGATAAAGAAACAGCAGAAATAGCAGAGCACCATATTAAATTAATACAAAAAGAACTGCCTAAAGAGTTAAAGTTTGGTCACGAGGATACTGTGCGTTTTTTATTAAAATCATTATTAATAAACTTAGAAAGGGTACATCATTTAAATGATGATAAAAAGTTAAGAATTAACAATACATACGAGCGGCAGCTGTTCAATTTTAAAGATCTTATAGAGGTTAACTACAACAAAGGATTATCTATTACTGCGTATGCAGACATTTTAAATATTTCTTCAAGAACATTAACAAGTATAACCAAAACGTTGTTAGGTAAATCACCTTCTCAATTGCTAAAAGAGCGCATTATTTTAGAAGCAAAACGTTTGCTAAAATTTACATCACTGCAGAGTAATGAAATTGCTTTTCGTCTGGGTTTTGAAGACGACTCTTATTTTGTAAAATACTTTAAAAAAAGCGTTGGTATTTTACCAAGTGCATACCGTAGTGGTATTAAGTAAATTAAAATTTATATTAAGCTGTTGTTTTTAAGTAGTTTATTTATAAATATAACAAAATGTTCCCCTTATTATTATGAAATCATCACTACGTATTTATACGTAATTATCTATCTTTCCATAGTAAAAAAATAGTGTTATTACACCTATTATTTAGAGCTATGCAAAAGAATACATCACATAAAACAATTTGTTCCTATTGCGGGGTAGGTTGCGGAATAGTAGTAAGTAAAGATGCTAAAGGAGTTTTAACTGTAGAAGGAGATAAGGAGTACCCAGTTAATAAAGGTATGCTTTGTTCTAAAGGGAAAAATTTAAACTACGTAGCTCAAGATACTACAGATCGTATTTTGTATCCAGAAATGCGTTGGAGTAGAAACCACCCATTACAAAGAGTATCTTGGAATGATGCGTTTAAAAGGGCTGCAGCAGTTTTTAAAAGTATTATAGATAAGCACGGACCCAATAGTGTTGGTTTTTATGTGTCTGGACAATGCTTAACAGAAGAATATTACTTGGCTAATAAATTAATAAAAGGATTTATTGGTAGTAATAACATAGATACCAACTCGCGCTTATGTATGAGTTCTGCTGTAGTAGGTTACAAAAAAACTGTGGGAGAGGACTCTGTGCCAATTGCCTATGCAGATATAGAGTTGGCAGATTGTTTTTTAATAGCAGGTGCTAACCCAGCGTGGTGTCATCCAATACTATTTAGGCGTCTAGAAAAGCATAAAGAAGAAAATCCTAATGTAAAAATAATAGTAGTAGATCCAAGAAAAACTCAGACTTGTGCTTCTGCAGATTTGCATTTGCAAATTTTACCAGGTACAGATGTAATTCTTTTTAATGCTATTGCACGTGTGCTTATAGAAAAAAAGAAAATAGATAAAAGTTTTATAAAAAAACACACCGTTAATTTTGAAGAATGCAAAGCAAGTGCTTTTCAACTAACGCTAAATGCTGCTGCCAAAAAATGCGGAATAAAAGCAGAGGATATAAAAAAAGCAGCGCTTTATATTGGTAATGCAAAAGGCTTTATTAGTATGTGGACAATGGGGCTTAACCAAAGTGTAATTGGTGTTTCTAAAAATGTAGCACTGCTAAATATATCACTACTTACAGGGCAAATAGGCAAACCGGGTGCTGGTCCGTTTTCTTTAACAGGCCAACCAAACGCAATGGGAGGTCGTGAGGTTGGCGGTATGGCAAATTTGTTGGCTGTACATAAAGATCTAAATAATCCTGAACACAGAAAAGAGGTGTCAGATTTTTGGGGAGGAACAGAAATACAAGCCAAACCGGGTTATACAGCAACTGAAATGTTTAACGCTTTAGATGAAGGAAAATTAAAGGCTATTTGGGTTATTTGTACCAATCCTGCGGTGAGTATGCCAAATGTAAATAAAGTAGAACGTGCCTTAAAAAAAGCAAGTTTTGTTGTAGTACAAGATATATCGCACAATTCAGAAACCACAAAGTTTGCAGATTTACTTTTGCCTGCCGCTGGTTGGTTAGAGAAAGAAGGTACAATGACAAATTCTGAAAGACGAATTAGTTACCTGCCTAAAGTTATAGATGCACCAGGAGAGGCTTTGCCAGATGCAGAAATATTATGGCGTTTTGCACAAGAAATGGGGTATTCTGGTTTCAATTATAACAGTGCAAGTGAGGTTTATGACGAGTATTGTTTGTTAACAAAAGGCACAAGTATAGATGTCTCTGGCTTGTCCTACAACAGACTAAAAAACGAAGGAAGTTTTCAATGGCCAGTACCAGATAATAATCATCCTGGAACCCAACGTTTATTTAGCGATTTTATTTTTAATACTCCAGATACCAAAGCACATTTTAATGCTCCGTCAGAAACATACAATCAATCTGAAGAAACAAATGTAGACTATCCTTTAATTTTAAATACAGGTAGAGTAAGAGACCAATGGCATACCAGAACAAAAACAGGTAAAGTAAAACGATTGCTAACTCATATACCTACGCCTTATTTAGAAATGAATAAAGTAGATGCTTTTTTAAGAAAATTAAAAGAAGGGGATATAGCAGTTGTTAAAAGTAGAAGAGGAGAAGTACAGGTTAAGGTAACTATAAATTTTGATATTAGAGAGCAGGTGGTTTTTTTACCAATGCATTGGGGTAAAATATTGAATAACGATTTTGGTAGGGCTAATAACTTAACTAATGATATTGTAGATCCTGTGTCTAAAGAACCAGATTTTAAATATTGTGCCGTTGAGGTTAAAAAGTATGTAAAGCCCAAGCAAAAGGTAATTGTGGTAGGTGCAGGTGCAGCCGCATACAGGTTTATACAAACCTACAGAGAAAAAAATACAGTAGATGAGTTGCACGTTTTTTCTAAAGAAAAAGATCCGTTTTATAACAGGGTTTTGTTGCCAGAATATGTTAGCGATGAGCTTTCTTGGCAAGCATTAGAAAAACTTAAAAAAGGCGAATTAAAAAAATTAAATGTGCACCTGCATTCTGGTGTTGGAGTAATTAATGTAAATGATGAAGCTAAAGAAATTGTAGATGCTAATGGCGTTACATATAGTTATAATTTGTTAATTATGGCAACTGGTAGCAGGGCTTTTGTGCCTAGTGACGTACCTATAAACTTACCAGGCAGATTTACAATGAGGGAACGTGGAGATGCAGATAAGTTAAAAAAATATTTACAAGAAACAGGCCTGCCTAATAATGAGCAACACGTGGTTATAGTAGGTGGCGGACTTTTAGGCTTAGAGTTAGCGGCTGCATTAAAAAAGATAAATGTAAATATTAGTATTATACAAAGAGCACCAAGATTAATGGAGCGCCAATTAGACAATGTGGCAAGCAGGTTGTTAGCACAAGATGTTTTAGAAAGAGATATAAACTTATATTTTGATAATGAAGTAAGTACTGTTTTTGATGAAAAGACAAGTAGTCATAGTATTTTGGTGAACCTAAAAACAGGAAAAACTATAAAATGTAATGCTATAGTTTACGCCATTGGTACCAGACCAAATATAGAGTTAGCAAAACAAACTAAGTTAAAAACTAGGCGTGGTGTTGTGGTAAACTCTTATATGCAAACAAGCAACTCTTCTATTTTTGCTTTGGGTGAAATAGCAGAGTTTAACAATTCACTTTTTGGTATTACATCGGCAGCAGAACAGCAAGCAGATATAGCAGCTAATTATATTTTAGGAGATTTTAGTAGCATTTATAACGGGTCTGTTTTAATGAATATTTTAAAGTTTGAAAATCTAGACCTGTGCAGCATAGGTATGGTAAATTCTCCTGCAAATGACTCTAGTTATGAAGAAATTATTTTAATGGATGTAAGCAAGCGTTTTTATAAAAAGTGTATTGTAAAAGATGATACATTAAAAGGGGCTATTTTAATGGGAGATAAAAATGAATTTGCAGAATTTAAACGTTTAATTGAAGAGGAAATAGAGTTGTCTGAAAAACGAAACGAGCTGTTAAGAGGCGCGTCTAGTTCGGTACCTTTAAAAGGGAAATTAGTGTGCTCATGTAGTCAAGTTGGAGAAGGAAATATTATAGAAACAGTAAAAGGTGGCTGTACAGATTTTGCAAAATTATGCTCGCAAACAGGAGCAGGTTTAGGCTGTGGTAGTTGCAAGCCAGAAATTAAAGAAATACTAAATAGTCAGCTTCAATTAGCAAATTAATAGTTTTATTATGAATGATGATTTACATAGAATTTTAATTAAAGGTGGCGTTACCTCTCCAGGAGAATTAAAAGACAGTATAACAATGTTAGAGGCAGCTGGCCTTAAAGAAGTTTATTTTGGCTCTAGGCAAGATTTGTTATTTCCGTTAGAAAATACCAAAGAAGAACAGTTAGAGCGTATATCAGAATACAACACAGATATTGTAGGTACACGAGCTTATCAAAACATAGTGTCATCTTATGTATGTGCAGATATTTTTGATATGACTTTTTGGTTAAAAGGGTCTACTTTTTTATACATTTTAGAACGTTTTAATTATCTGCCTAAATTAAAAATAAACATAACCGACCCTAAACAACGTCTGGTTCCTATTTTTAGTGGTAATTTAAATTTTATAGCATCAAAGAGTGAAGATTATTGGTATTTAAATGTAAAACTGCCACATTGGAAAAAAGGAGACTATTACCCAGTATTAGTGTATAGTTGGGATATTAATATTATCTCTAAAGCTATTGAAGATATTTATGAAGATGTAGAAAATGTTGAAGAATTATTTTTTGTCCTGAGTAAAAAGTTAGACACCAATAATAAAAGTATAGAAAAAGATTTAGAGGTGCCGTACTTAACTTTTCCGTATTATGAAGGGATGAACCGTATGGGGCTAGACCAATATTGGCTTGGGTTGTATTGGAGAAATAATAAATATGATCTAAAATTTTTAAAAGAGTTTTGTGGCTTTTGTTTAGACAACGGAATAGGTAAAATATGTATTACACCTTGGAAATCTTTTATAGTAAAAGGTATTAAAAAACAAAGTAGACCAAACTTAGAACGCTTTTTAGGGCAAAGAGGAATAAATATTAGGCACTCGCAGTTAGAAATGAATTGGCATTTGCCAGTAGATGACTTAGAAGCTTTAGAGTTAAAAAACTTTTTGGTTTTGAGTTTAAATCAGAATGATATTAGTACTTACGGTTTAACTTTTGGGTTAAGTAATGAGTCTGGTAAAAGATCTCATTTTGCATCAGTAATTATAGAAAAAAATACAACACCAACAATAGCAAAAGACTTTGTAATTAGGCCAACATATAATGTGCTTCATTTTAAAAATTTTGATCCTAATACGCATATTTACAAGGCATATGCATTAGATGTAGATAAGATAGAGCTACCCGGACTTTTAATGGAGTTAAGTAAAAAGTATTTTAAACAACTAGGCCGTGCAGATGTAGTTGCTCCAGAGGATAGCAGTAAAGCAGAGCAACTGGTAAAAGCGGTACACCAATGTGTTTCTTGTTTTACGGTTTATGATGAAGAGTACGGAGACACTACTTTTAATATCTCTCCAAATACCGCTTTTGCAGACTTGCCAGAAAACTATAAATGCTCGGTTTGTGATGCTCCAAAATCTAATTACAAGAGTGTAGAATTAACAATTTTATAAGAACGCTAGTTCACTTTTAGGTATATAAATTATGATACAATGCTTATCTTTATAAAGTAAAAGAGGATTTCTTTTTTTAATTCTTTTTTAGTTATTGATAAACAAGTTATTATAAATGAAGGAGAGTAAAAAACCAGACAATGTAGTTTTTAATGTAGAAAACCAAAAGTATGATGCGGCACTTAAGCCATACGCAACATCTGTTGGCGCACCAGTAATTACCACTACAGATAATATAGCCTGGAAAAATAGGAGTATAAATAAAGTAAACCACAAGTTAGAGGCAAGGTATTTAGAGCTTAAAGCACAGTATGATGCTATGCTAGAGCAATACGAGTACAACAAATTAATTTTTGACGCTA
This sequence comes from Cellulophaga sp., assembly GCF_039943695.1. Taxonomy (NCBI): domain Bacteria; kingdom Pseudomonadati; phylum Bacteroidota; class Flavobacteriia; order Flavobacteriales; family Flavobacteriaceae; genus Cellulophaga; species Cellulophaga sp. The sequence continues at coordinate 46,151 of NZ_JBDVAA010000183.1, forward strand.
AGTTTACTTTTGAGCCTATTGTTGGGCAAACTTATCATTTATACAAAAGAGAAAATAACGAAACTTTTTTATCTATTATAAAACCTAACGAATGTAACTTTAATTATATGGGTAGTTTTTATTTAAACGTAGAGCTAATCTGGGAAAAAATATAAATAAAGGCTAGCTATGAGCTCATTAATAAATAATACACCAGATGTATTCCCTACAGGTATAAAAGAAATTTACCAACGCGTAAACCAAGTTAATCCTGTAAAATATGCATCTACAAGAAATTATATTAACGGAGCAGTAACCCATTTGTCTCCCTATATTTCTAGAGGTGTAATTTCTACTAAATTTGTATTAAAGGAGGTTTTAGCTAAAGGATACACACCAGCACAAATTGAAAAATTTATACAAGAATTAGCGTGGAGAGATTATTGGCAACAGGTTTGGATAGTAAAAGGAGAAGAAGTTAATACAGATTTAAAACACACACAAACACCTGTGTCTAACACGCAAATGCCAAAGTCAATTGTTAAGGCAAATACAGGGATAATAGCTGTAGATGATGCAATACGTAAATTGGAAGATTTTGGGTATATGCATAATCACTTACGTATGTATGTAGCATCTTTAGTTTGTAATATAGGGCAAAGCCATTGGTTGTTACCTGCCAAATGGATGTACTATAATTTATTAGATGCAGATTGGGCTAGTAATGCGCTAAGTTGGCAATGGGTAGCTGGGGCTAATGCCAATAAAAAATATTATGCAAACCAAGAAAATATTAATAAGTATTGTTTTACAGAACAAAATAATACTTTTTTAGATGTTCCTTATAGTGCTTTTGAGTCTTTAAAAATACCTGAAGAACTAGAAGAAAACATAGATGTAGATTTAACAACTACACTTCCTAAATCTCTGCAAATAAAACTAAATAAGGAATTGCCAACCTGTATTTATAATTTTTACAATCTAGATCCTAATTGGAGAAAAGAAGAAGTTGTAAATAGAGTTTTGTTATTAGAGCCTTCTCATTTTAAAAAGTATCCGGTATCTAAAAAAAGCATAGATTTTATGCTAAAATTAGTAAAAGATAATATTAGTAATATACAGGTCTACGTAGGAGAATTTTCAGATTTAGTTGCTGAGCATCAGTTAAAAAAAATCTATTTTAAAGAACACCCAACGGTAATACATTACCAAGGAGAGCAAGATGCAAGAGATTGGATGTTTACTGTAAATGGTTACTATCCATCTTTTTTTTCATTCTGGAAAAAATGTAAAAAAGAGCTTAATTTTTGAAAAAGCAAACCATAAATATAGTTTGGTTAAAAAGAGATATCCGTTCTCAGGATCATAGACCTTTTCAAAAAGCAGAACAGGCCGGTATTCCTTATATAATTCTATATTTATTTGAGCCAGAATTCATCAATTATCCAGATACTAGTTTAAGGCATTTACAGTTTGTTTATCACTCTATAAAAACACTAAACAATACTTTAGAGCCATTTAACAAAAAAGTAACTGTGTTATATACTGATGCTGTTACTGCATTTAATTTTTTGAGTGATACTTATGAAATTAAAAATGTTTTTAGTTATAAAGAAAGTGGAGTTTTGGCTACTTGGCAAAGAGATAAAAAGGTAAAGCAAATTTGTAAAATAAATAATATTAATTGGCAAGAGTACCAAAGAGACGGTATTTTACGAGGTATTAAAAACAGACAAGATTGGAGTACGCAATGGCATAAAACAATGCACCAACCTGTAATTAAAAATACATTTAACAACACAGAGAAAGTAGAGGTTTTAGAGCATAAATATTTGTTACCAAAAGAATTAGAAAGTAAGTTAAAAGTTTACCCAAAACAGTACCAGCCAGCAGGTGAAATTAATGCGTGGCGTTATTTAAAATCTTTTGCGGCCAAAAGAGGTTTTAAGTATCAAAAACATATTTCTAAACCAACAGAAAGTAGAATGTCTTGTAGTAGGCTTTCTCCTTATTTAGCTTGGGGTAATATTAGTGTAAAGCAAGCTTTTCAGTTTATTGGGACACACCCAAACGGCACAAAAAATAGTAATGCGTTTTCTGCAATGTTAACAAGGCTACATTGGCACTGTCATTTTATTCAAAAGTTTGAGGTAGAATGTGCTTACGAGACTCATTGTGTAAATAAAGGGTATGAGCTTTTAGAACACCCTATAAATGAAGATTACATTAAGGCTTGGAAAACAGGTACAACTGGCTATCCTTTAATAGATGCTTGTATGCGAGCTGTAGCAGAAACTGGTTGGATTAATTTTAGAATGCGTGCTATGTTAGTTTCATTTTTAACTTTAAATCTAGACCAAGATTGGAGAGAAGGTACGTACCATTTGGCTCGTTTATTTTTAGATTATGAGCCTGGTATACATTATCCTCAGTTTCAAATGCAAGCAGGTACAACAGGTGTTAATACAGTACGCTTGTACAACCCAGTAAAAAACTCACTAGAGCACGACCCAGAAGGTTTGTTTATAAAAAAGTGGATTCCAGAATTAGCTAACGTACCTGTAAGCTATATTCACGAGCCCTGGAAGATGAGTTTAATGGAGCAAACATTTTGTGGTGTAATTATAGGTGAAGACTATCCGTTGCCTATTGTAGATTTACAAACAAGTGCTAAGGCTGCCAGAGATAAAATTTGGGGACATAAAAAGCACCCTGCTGTAGAGAATGAAAAAGATCGTATATTAAATACACACGTAAAGCCCAGAAAAAAATAATAAAAATGAAAAAGCAGCATCTGCCACAGAAAATATGTATTGTTTGTGAACGGCCATTTACTTGGCGTAAAAAGTGGGAGAAAAATTGGGAAGAGGTTAAGTATTGTAGTCAACGTTGTAAAAGAAATAAATGAAAAGTATAAGTATAGTTTTTCCGCATCAATTATTTAAAAAATCTCCTATGTTAGGTAATGGGGAAACCATTTATTTAATAGAAGAATATTTATTTTTTAAACAGTACTCTTTTCATAAACAAAAAATTGCTTTTCATAGAGCAACAATGATGAGGTACAGAGATTTTTTAATTGATGAACATAATAGTGACGTTACCTACATAGCATCAACAGATAAAAAATCTGATATTAGAATATTTCTACAAGAGTTAAAAAAGGATAATGTTGAGCATATAAATTATATAGACCCAACAGATAATTGGTTAAAAAAACGAATTGAAGAAAGTGCTGAAAAAGCAGGAATAAAAACCACAGTACACACTTCACCTTTATTTTTAAATTCTGAAGAAGATTTAGCATCATTTTTTACCACAGACAAAAAAAAATACCACCAAACTACTTTTTACAAAGAACAACGTAAAAAATTAGATATTCTTATTGATGAAAACGGAGAACCAGAAGGAGGTAAATGGACTTATGATGCGGAGAATCGTAAAAAATATCCGGCAAAAAAAACACCTCCATCTATTCAGTTTCCAGATGTAGATAAATACTATAAGGAAGCAAAGGAATATGTAAATAAGAATTTTGAAGATAATTTAGGATCACTAACAGAACAGAGTCTATACCCAACTAATTTTAAAGAAACTGAAGATTGGTTACAGCAATTTTTTGAACAAAGATTTATGGAGTTTGGTGTGTATGAAGATGCCATTGTAGCAGAAAACTCTATATTAAACCATAGTGTATTAACACCTATGTTAAATGTGGGGTTAATTACACCAAAAGAAATTGTAGACAGGGCTTTAGATTACGCTAAGGCAAACAACGTGCCTATAAATTCTACAGAGGGGTTTGTACGGCAAATTATTGGTTGGCGAGAGTTTATTAGAGGTATGTATATTACTAAAGGAACAGAGGAGCGGACTACCAATTATTGGAAGTTTACACGTAAAATACCAGCTTCTTTTTATACAGGAACAACAGGTATACCACCAATAGACCAAACTATTAAAAAACTATTACAAACAGGATATAGCCACCATATAGAGCGTTTAATGGTATTAAGTAATTTTATGTTGTTGTGCGAGTTTCATCCGGATGAGGTATACCAATGGTTTATGGAGTTGTTTATAGATTCTTATGACTGGGTTATGGTACCCAATGTGTATGGTATGAGTCAGTTTGCAGATGGCGGTTTAATGGCGACCAAACCCTATATAAGCGGCAGTAATTATTTAATGAAAATGAGTAATTACAAAAAAGGAGAGTGGCAAGACGTTTGGGACGGACTCTTTTGGAGGTTTATGCATACACAAAGAGATTTTTTCTTGTCTAACCCAAGGTTAGGAATGCTTATACGTATGTATGATAAAATGGATAAAGAAAAACAACAAGCTCACTTAACTAATGCAGAAGAGTATTTAGCTACATTAGACTAACTTATTTTAACTATGTCATACCAATTATTAAAGAAAAACTTAAACGGTAATTTAGATCTTTCTAGCAAAGAGCTAGAGAAAATATGCTCTTATTTTACGACAAAAGAGATAAAGAAAAAAGAGTTTTTATTAACTCAAGGAAGCATTTGTAAGTTTGAGGGGTTTGTGGTACAGGGATGTTTTAGAGTATTTTCTTTAGATAAAAACGGTAATGATAATACCTTGTATTTTGCTGCAAAAGACTGGTGGTTAATGGATATAGATAGCTTTATGAACCAAACACCATCAGAACTAAATATACAGGCTTTAGAAGATAGTAAGGTGCTGTTAATTAATAAAGAAGATAAAGAACAACTATGTAATTTGCTTCCAATTGTAGAAAAGCTTTTTAAAATAATGTTTCAAAAAGCTGTTGTGTCTTGGCAAAGGAGATTAATACGTAATCATTGTTTAACAGCTAAAGAAAGATATTTGTATTTTATAAAAACATATCCAGACATTTCTTTAAAACTAACAGATAAACAAATTGCAGGTTACTTGGGTATTAGACACGAGTTTTTAAGCAAGATTAAAAAAAACGAAAAATAATTTTTTACAGTTGAACTTGTTCAACTTTTTTTTCATTTTCATTATAGAGATTTGCATTACATTAATATGTAACAACCAATAATGATGAATTTATATACACCTAAAATTACCTTTAACCCAAAGGGAAAAACTTTAAAACACAATAGACTTTTATTTGTACTGCTAATTTTTACTTCAACTTTTTTAGTAGCACAAAACACAACAGATATTACAGATAAGGATGCTTTAAGTGCTATTTTAAAGGCAAAGCAAAAAGCAGAAAGTATGGGAGTTTTGGTAAATATTGCTGTGGTAGATGCAGGAGCAAATTTAAAAGCTTTTGTACGTATGGACGATTCTTTTTTAGGTAGTATAGATGTAGCTATAAAAAAGGCAAAAACCTCTCGTTATTTTAATATTGCAACTGGCGATTTAGGTAAACTTACCCAGCCAGGTGGTATTATTTACAATATAGAACTCTCTAATAATGGATTGATTAGTTTTCCAGGAGGAGTTCCCATAAAAAACAATGAAGGGAAAATAATAGGAGCCATAGGAGTAAGTGGTGGTACAATAGAAGAAGATCATAAAATAGCGACTTACGGAGCAAAATCTATATTAAAAGAGCAAAAAACAAAGTAAAATGAATTGGATTAAAAGTATATTTTTTATCGTATTTAGCTGTAGTTGCTTCCTTGGTTATACTCAACTTACAAAAAGTAATTATACAGTATTACAACAAACAGATTTTAAAACTACCAAGTACAACACGGTTACAGCTACTACTTACAGTAAAAACGGAGTTAATTATGTGTTCTCTGGAGGAGATGGTGCATTTATAAATGTATTTAAACTAAACGCTACCGGAGAATTAATTCCAGTTGGGGCTTATGAGTTGCAGAACAAAAAAGGACCAGCAAGAGGTTTGGTAGCTCATAATATAAAGGGAACAGATTATTTATTTGTAGGTAATAAAGGAGGCAATAGTGTAGAGGTTTATAGTATAGAAGATAATGGAAGCTTAAAAAGGGTATTTGTATTAAACGATACGCTAGAAACTTATTTAGGTACAGTTATTACTCTTAAAGTTATTCCTATAAAAAACAATTTTTACCTTTTTGTTGGTGGACTAGAGAGCACACCGGGTTTAAGCTGTTTTAAAATACATAATAACGGAAAACTTAGTCATATACAATCGCTTGCAGATGATGATTTTATTCATACAGACGGTATAATTGGTATGTATTCGCATAAAATAAATGGCAAAACATTTCTTATTACAGGTGGTTTTCAAGACAATGGTATTAGTAGTTTTGAGGTTTTTAACAATGGCACTTTTAAAAATGTAAATAACATTGCAGACAATACAACCAACCGTTACTTAACAGGCGCATACCCTGTAAACGGAGTTACTTTAGGAGTTAACCATTATATTGTTGTAGGGCATAGACATCATAAATATTATAAAAGAGGTAATTTTATTAAAAAGAAAGATTTTGTTTTTCACGGTGATGGTGTAAGCGTTTTTAAGGTTAATGAGTCAGGAGAACTTATTCCTCATTCTGTTTTAGTTAATAATGCTACCACAAAATTAGCAGGACAAACACGTATTGAAATATTAAAAATTGACGAATCTGAGGCATTAGTTGCAATAGGTACGCGTGATGATAATAGCATACAATTATGTAAATTAAATGCTAATGGCACCTTAAAACCTTCTGGTGTATTAGATACTAGTTACCCTATTTATTATGGGTTAGCATCAATAAAAATTAATGAAAATTTCTTTTTTTTAGCAGGTTCCGTAGATCCTAAAGTAAAAAAGATGTTTGCTTATAAAGTAAGTTTTAAGTCTAAAAATGGCAAAAAACTTAGACATGTTGTAAATTTAAAATATAAAGATGCTGCTACACCAAAAGAGGTGAATAGGGCAGTAGAGAATTTTGTAGCGTTAAAAAATAAAATTCCTGAAATTTTAGATTTTGAATGGGGAATTAACAACAGTAAAGAAGGAAAAAGTAAAGGGTTTACCCATAGCTTTATGCTTACTTTTAAAGATGAAAAAGCGCTAGAGGTGTATTTGGTTCACAAAGAACATTTAGCACTTATAAAAAATATAGGTTCGTTAATAGATGATGTTTTTGTTATGGATTATTATACCACAGAATAAAACAGAATTTCTTGCTAATTTTAGAGTTAAATATAAATAATTGAAGATGAAAAAAACAGCATACATAACAGGTGGTTCTAAAGGAATAGGATTAGGAATAGCAGAAGCATTGCTAAAAGAAGGAGTTAATGTAGCTATTACAGCAAGAACGCAGAATGATTTAGATGAGGCAGAAAAACACTTAAAAGCAATTGGGGATGCAGAGGTTTTAGTAATTAAATCTGATGTAAGAAACCTAGCAGATGAAGAAAATGCCATAGAACAAGTTGTAGACAAGTGGGGACAATTAGATTATTGTATAGCTAACGCAGGCGTAGGAAGATTTTCTCCTGTTGATGAAATGAGTGCAGAGGATTGGAATGCCGTTATAGATATAAATGTAACAGGAGTTTTTAATACCGTAAAGTCTGCAATACCTGCCCTTAAAAAGTCTAAAGGTTATATTATCACTATTGCAAGTTTGGCTGGTACTAATTATTTTGAAAAAGGAGCAGCTTATAACGCTAGTAAATTTGCTGTGGTAGGTTTTTCACAAGCTATTATGCTAGACTTAAGACCTTACGATATTAAAGTAACTACTATTATGCCAGGCTCTGTAGCCACTTATTTTAACGGACACACACCTACAGATGCAGATGCTTGGAAAATTCAGCCAGAAGATATAGGGCAAATGGTGGTAGACTTAACGCAAATGAATCCAAGAACTTTACCAAGTAAAGTAGAGGTAAGGCCAGCTGTACCGCCTTCTGCAAAAAAATAATTTTTATGTAAAAAACTTTTTTAAATTTAAACCCCGTAACTTAAACGGGGTTTTTCTTTTTAGCTATTTTTCTAGTTTAAATTCCGTTTTAATTTTTAGATTGCCACTATATGTTTTATACCATAGGATTTACCCTTTTAATAGCTTTTGCTATTTATGCATTTATAATTACTAGAAATAAAAAAGTAGAAAAATTCCCTTCTAATTGGCACACGTTGTTGGTTTCTAAAGTAAGGTTTTACAAAAAATTGTCATCAAGTGAGCAACAAAGATTTCAAAAACGAATAATGCTATTTTTAAGCGAGGTGCATATAGAAAGTGTTGGCTTTAGAGTAGATGATATTGATAAAATTTTAATAGCCTCTAGTGCAGTAATTCCAGTATTTAATTTTACAGAGTGGCATTACAAACATTTAAGTACAGTGCTTATTTATCCAGAGCATTTTAATGAAGACCTAAGTTTTGCTAAAAAAGATAAAGACAGAAATATTGCAGGTATGGTGGGTAACGGACAGTTTAAAAATCAGATGCTTTTATCTAGAAAAGCACTGCACAATGGGTTTAAAAATAAGTCTCGTATTCACAATACAGGAATACATGAGTTTATACATTTAATAGATAAACAAGATGGTGTAATAGATGGTATACCAGAACGCTTGCTAAATGAGCCATATATTATTCCTTGGTTAAAAACCATACATAAAAAGATGGAAGATATAAACGATAATAAATCAGATATTAGAAATTATGGAGGTACAAATGAAGCTGAGTTTTTAGCAGTAGCTTCAGAATATTTTTTTGAAAAACCAGAAATAATGAAAAAAAAGCATCCAGATTTATACCAGATGCTTAAGTCTTGTTTTCAGGCAAAAGATTAATTTTCTTTTAAAAGTTTTGCATTCAACAAAACCTTTGTATGGTAAGTTATTATTTTAATGTTTGGTTTCTTTTTTAAGGCTACTAACCTGTGCTTGTTCTACTTTTTAATCGTCTTAAATAATAATAATTTTTGAGAATAGGACTTACAAAATGTAATAATAAGTTGCTTATGGTAACCATTTCTGTTCTTTCTCTGTAGCATCTAAAATATCTAACTTTAAAGTATTTTTAATATCTGTTGCCACTTTAAAAGCATTGTCTTTGTTTTTAGATTGATAAAAAGTAATGTGTTTATTTTTTAAATAAAATAAATTGATAATAAAAATTTGATTTGAAAATGACGCAGATGCGCCAAGTGAATTTATACGTTGCGATTGTTTGCCTTTAAAAACAGATATATACTCAAACTCTGGATTTTTATGCCAATTGCCAAAATGAATTGAAAAAATAGACCAAATTTCTCTATGGGTATTGTTGCTTAAATTAATTTGTGAACCTGTTGTAGCACTTAAAAAAATACCCAGCGCACACATAAAAAAACCAAATAAAATGTTGTTAAATAGTACAACGTAAATAGAAAGTAAAATTAAAAAAGCACCAAAAATTCTTTTTAAGATAGAAACTGGCTTTATGTATGTAATAATGTTGTTCAAAATTTTAGCAGGTTTAATTGTTTTGTAATGTTTTGATTAATTAGCTTTAACTATTTCAAAATATAAATTAAAAGCATCATTAACCTCATATTCTAGTTTAATGTCTTTGTAAGCGTACTTTTTTGTTTTAAGGTTGTAGGTTACAAAATAGTTTTTTGTTAAAAATGTTAGTTCGCCATTAGAAATAAAAATATTAGATAGTATCTTCTCCTTAGGCTGACTAATTTTTAACTGCTTACCATCTGCAGCGTTTAGCATAAAAAAGGCATTAGTATCAGCCTTTGTAAAACCATAAATATAGTTGTTGTATTTACTAAAGTACCTAACATCATCACCATCAATATTTAGACTAGTTTTCCATAGTAACTCCCCGTTATCACTATTTAAAGCAATAGCATCTAAGGTATCATTATCTGTTTCAGATGCAAAATAATACGTTCCACCGTCTAGTATAGTGTTGCTGTCTATATTGGCATATGTATGTTCGGTTTGGTATTCCCAAGCTATAGACGCCATATCGTCAATATTTAAAGCATATACTTTATTATATTCGTTAGCTACGTAAGCTTTTTTATCATCAATCTGCATTAAAGAATACATAGGGGTATTACCAAAACCTCTTTGCCAAATTGCTTGTCCTGTTTGTAATTTAAAAGAGTACACATAAGGCGCGTTAGATATTACAAGGTTGTCTTTGTTTAAAACAGGCGTATAGTTATTGAAAGGAAACTGTAACTTGTAGTTCCATACTTTGTCTCCTGTATATTTGTTAAAAGCGTATAGTTGTTTGTTGTTAGATGCTAAAAAAATTAAATTTCCTTGTATTGGTAAATGCTGACCACTAATTACATACCTTTTATCTACGCCAGAGTGCATACCAATTTCTGTTTTCCAATACAGACTGCCATCATTTACATTAGCAGCAATAATTTCTTTTTGTGTGCTTGTAGCATATAAAATAGAGTTTTCAATTTTAAACTGATTCCTCATTTTATTATAAGAGCTATCTGTAAACTTAATATTCCATTTTTGGTCTAAACTTTCTAAATCATAAGACGTTATTTCTCCATCGTTTTTTAAAACAATAATAAGGTCTTTTTCTACTTTTTCATTACCTAAAATATCCTTGTTATTTGTTGTGCTTAGGATCTCTTTAATAGATGTAGCAATTTTGTCATTACTATACTGGTTTGTTTCGGGTTCATCACTGCCAAGGCTTATTGTTTGTCCTAATGCAAAAGCACTAATAAGTAGTGTACATATTGTTGTTAGTAAATATCTATTTTTCATTTTTATATAAAAATTAATTCTGTATTGTAGTTATATAGGCTAAGTAATGTAATTTTTAAGAGTGATGAAATACTCAGTTTTTTTTCGCCCTGTATCAGTATATATTCGTGTTATAAAAAGTAAAAAGCCACAGGTTTATAAATAAACTTGTGGCTTTTTAAGTATATATTATTGGTTTTATTTTACATATTGTATCTCGTATTCGTCATTGTTACCGTCGTCATCTACATCTAAAGAGGTTATTTTAATTTTTAAAGAGCTACTAGTTAAGTCTAATATCTCAAATACATAAGTGTCATTTTGAATTAAACTTCCAGTTTGAGTGAAGTTTAGAGTTAACTCAGAATTACTAATGCTCCAAGTTCCTTTAGATGGTTCTGCATCAACACACTCTCCGTCTATTGGATCTAGTTCTACAGAAAAAAAGGATTCATCTGCTTTAAATTCAGTAGTTTCAATTGCTTGGCATTCATCAGTAAACGGGAGAATATCTCCATTTAAAAATTGTTTGTCAATTTCCCAAAGACCAATAATTTTTGTTGTATTATCTACTTCTGGATCTGATTTGGTTGTGTCATCATCGTTATTACAACTAATTGTAACTAAGCTAAAAACTAGTAAGGCAAATAAATAAGATGTTTTTTTCATAAGTAAGTTTAAATGTTGGTTTCAAACTTACAAATTAAAAAATAAAAACCTACAAATTAATAATTTCTTATTCCTTTGAAGAATCATATATTATCAATATAAGCAACAATCTCCTTTACAGTTTGTTTAGCAGTTTTTCCAACGCCATAAATAGTAGCAGAGGCAAAACCCGTCCAATTGCCATAGCCAACCAACCACAAGCCATTTATATCTGTAGCTTTTGTGCCTGTTGTGTTTATTTTGCCGTTTTGAGTAATTTGCAATGCAGACAAATGTTCTAAATTAGCTCTAAAGCCAGTACACCAAATAATTACATCTACAGGTTCTTTAGTGTTGCCTTCCCAGATAACACCATTTTCATAAAAGGATGTAAAAGGCCTATAATCTTTAAAAACCTCTCTTTTTAAGGCTTCTTGTACGCTTTTAATTTGTACAATATCACTTAATGACACTTTCTCTGTATAGCTTTTTGTGTCGTTATTAACATAGCTTTCTGTGGCCTGTTTAAACAAATAACGACCATCTATCTCCTTAGGTAAAAAATTAGGTTCTTTTAAGGTAACCCATTTTGTTTTAGCAACTTTAGATACTTCTGCTAAAATTTGAGCACCAGAGTTACCGCCGCCAACAACAATAACATTTTTATCTTTTAAATTACTAGCATTTTTATAATTTACAGAATGTATTTGTTCTCCTTTAAAAATGTCTGCTTTTGGATATGTTGGAATAAAAGGATTTTTAGCAGTACCCGTAGCACTTACTAGTGTTTTACTATAAAAAACACCTTTGTTTGTAGTTATTTTATATAAGTTATGTTCTTTAATAACCTGTTGCACAGTTGTACTATAGTTTACAGGAAAATTGTATCTTTTTTTATAAGCAGTAATATACTTAATAAACTCGTTTTTAGTAGGGTATTCTTCATCTGTATTAGGCATTTGCCAGCCAGATAAAGAACTGTATGCAGCAGGCGAAAATAGCTTTAAACTGTCCCAAGTTTTTAACCAAGCACCACCAACGGTATCTTGTTCGTCTAAAATAAGATACTCTAATTTTGTTCTTCTAAAAAAATAACCAACAGACAAACCTGCTTGTCCGCCACCAATAATAATACAGTCGTATATTTTATGTTCAGAGTTACTTTTCATTGCTACTAAATTTAGTAATTACATACTAAAGTTACTCTTATTTTTTAAGCGGAAAAAGAACATAAATCATACTTAAGCAAAAAAGAAATTTAGACTCTAAGCTTAGTATAATAAAGCATTTAGTTGCAAGTTACGCCCGAGTCAATAAAAATAGTGGTGTTATTATTACTTTTTAAGTCACATACGCTTTGTGGTATAGTGCTAAGTTCATTTTTTTCTAAAAATAAATCTTCTAAATATCCAAGGTTTCCTATTTCAGCAGGTATACTAGTTAATTTATTTTCTTCTAAATTTAAATAAGTTAGTTGGGTTAGTTTCTCTATTTCTGTAGGAATACTAACTAGTTGATTACCTTTAAAAGACAATGTTTTAAGGTTAGTAAAAACTGTTATTTCATCAGTAACAGCATTTATGTTGTTATTATTAATAGCTAAAGTAGTCAACTTAGAAAGTGTATTAATTCCTTTTGGAAAACTAGTTAAATTATTATTGTCTAAACTTAAGGTAACTAGGTTTGTTAGTGTCCCAATTTCTTCAGGAAAGCTAGCTAAATCCATATTAATAATAGCCAAACTAGTTAAATTACTAAGTGTACCTATTTCAGTAGGAAAACTAATTAATTTACAGTGTAACGTTAGGTGTGTTAAGTCTGTAAAGTTTTTTAAATCTATAGGAAAACTAGCTAAATTAATTAGATTAAGGTATAGCTTATTAAGCTTAGTTATGTTATTAATTGTAGAAGGGATATTTACAATGTTATCACCACCTAAAGACAGTGTTGTTAAGTTGCTTAGCGTACCAATTTCTGTTGGTATTTCTTTTAATTCATTATCACTAATATTTAAACTCTCTAAGTTTTTTAAATTACCTATTTGTTTAGGAATAGCTTTTAGCTTGTTGTTTGCAATATTAAGGTCTTTAAGCTCTGTTAAGTTGTCTATTTTTTCTGGAAGATCTGTAATATTATTGCTAATAATATAAAGAGTAGTAAGGCTTGTTAAATTAATTATTTCTTCAGGTAAGTTAGATAATTGCCCCTTTACTAGCGCAAGTTTATTTAAGTTTTTAAGTCCCCCAAATGATGCTGGCAATGTTGCAATATTTTTGTTAATAATTGTAACCTCAGTTACATTACCATCAGTATGTTTAACACCATACCAAGAATCCATTGTAGAGTCGCTTAAATCCCAGTATAAAGTATTGTCAGGATTTGCATTGTAAAACTCTAATAAAATTTCACGATCTGTAAGTTTTTTATCTTCAACAACTACTTCTACTTTATATTTCTGTTCTGTTTTATCTTCAGCGGTAACAGTATAGTAAATAGTATTACTAAAATCTTGTTCTACTTTAGTTTTAGGGTTTATAGTAGAATTTGGAGCTATAGTTATTGTAGGTTTAAGCTTAGTAATATTAGTGTCAAAAGGAAAAGAAACCGAAATTATTTTTTTGTCTTGGTCTATTTTAGCTGCAATATTAGCCGTTAAATTAGAATTGTCTTCTGTTGTAAAAGTAAATTCTATAATCTCTTTTTTACTACTTAGCACTTTACTGTCATCATCTGTATTACAAGAGATAAACAAGGCTAAAATGCATATTTTTAGTAGGCTTACATATGTTTTAATTTGACTATTCATAACGTGGTTTGTCTAATAAAATTTGGTTTCTTACTCTAATTGGTAGTGCAAAACTACAAAACACTAAATTAATTTGTAGTATAATGTATGTTAAGGAAAAGTCTAATTTGTATTTAATACTAAAAAATACAGTCCAAATAATAGAGTGGAGGTAGTTTGGTTTAGAAAAAGACATAAAAGAATAACTAGGTTAAAAAACAGTATTTTTAAGTATTACCTAAAATCTCATAGCTCAAAAATTGGTTATATTTGAGTTATAAAAAAAAGATAGAACCAAGAGAGCTAGGTATTTCTAAAAATTTTTAAATAACTATTGAATTATTGATTCTTACAAACTCTATTTAACCATCAATTTGTTAATGATGAAATTATTTTCTGCCTTTTTATTTCTTGCTCTTCTGTTACCCAACAACATTATTTCTCAAAATACTATTAATATAGATAGTACTAGTTCTTATTCTTTTTTAGATTCTATAACATTTAATAAAAGGATAGTGTTATTGGGAGAACAAACCCATGGAGACGGTGCAACTTTTGACGAAAAGGTTAAAATAGTGAAATATTTACACGAGAATCTTGGGTATAATATTTTAGTTTTAGAAAGCGGATTTTATGATAATTACAAAGCTTTTAAAAACTATGTTAATAGTAAAAATGGTGAGGCGTCTATTTTAGATAATGAAGTAGAAAATATTTGGTCTAAAACTGAGGCTATCCAGAATTTGTATAATTATATAGATGATAGGGCAAAACAAAAAGATACTATAAGACTGTTAGGGTTTGACAGTATGGAAGGCTCTATTTTTAATGATAACTTTATTCCAGATTTAAAAAATATATTTAAAAAACACAAAATATTACTTGATGAGCAACTTTTTAATAGTTTAGAAAAAGGCTTGGTTTTAAAAGATATTGAAAACGAAGTGGTAAATAAAAATGATTCTATAGCACTATATGATAAAATTAAATTAGTAGCCAATCATTTAAATGCTATTGAAAAACCTAGTTCTTATGAAAAAATGATACAACAGACTTTCATAAGTCAAGTGTCAGATGTTTCGTTTGAAATTAGAAAACGACAAAAACAAAAGATTTTTGTACAGAATCCTAGGGATGCGCAAATGGCCAATAACTTAATTTTTTTGTCGGAAATGTATCCTAATGAAAAAATGATATGTTGGGGAGCATCATACCATTTTGGAAAAAATATCAGCAAAGTTAAATTTACCAACTTAAGTGAACAGTATTTAGAAGCCCAAGACTCATTAAATGTTATAAATAGTGAATCTACAGATTATAAAAAGGGACAAGGATATAAACTTTTAGAAGGAGCTATACCTATGGGTCAAATTTTAAAAGCACATTTTAAAAATAATATGTACACTATAGCTTTCTCGTCTTATGATGGTAAATGGGGAGAAGTAGGCAATAAACCTTATCCTTTTTTAACTCCTCCAGAAAATAGTATAGAAAAAGAACTGGTAGACTTAAAATATAAAAATGCATTTTTAGAATTTAAAAATTTTGAAGGTAAAGAATACTATTGCTCTGCTTTAGGTAATTTGCCATTAAAGGCAAATTGGTCTGAAATTTTTGATGGACTTGTTTTTATAAAAACCTCTTATTCTGCTAATGCTAGAAAATATGAAGAACCTGTAAATTCAAAAAAAGTATCGTTTGTAAAAGGTAAGGTTTTAGATTTTTCAAATGATAAAGGCTTGCCAAATGCAGAGGTATCTTTACTAAATACAGATAAAATTGTTTTGTCTAATAAGGAAGGAATGTTTAAAATACATATTCCAAAGGAAGAGCTAAAAGGCAAAATAGTAGTCTCTATTATGGGTTATGAAAACGACACAATAGAAATTTCTACTTTCTCTAAATTAAAAGAAAGACATATAAAACTTATAGAGAAAAATTACAATACTATTAGCTTGGATGAAGTTACAATTTTAGGCGAAGCTAAACAATTTACTGCAGAAGAGATTATTGATAAAGCACGTAAAAATCTCAAAATAAATTATTTTGAGAACCCGTTTAATCAACAGTTTTACTTCAGACGTTTACGTAATAAGAATAGTGAAGCAATTAAGGGAGAAGAGGCAATAATAGAAACCTATAACTCAAAAGGAATGAAAGTTTCCAATAATCCAGAAACTAAAATGTTTGGGTTTTCAAAACATCAACAACCAATTGGTGTTGAGCAAATAACAGATTCTTATTGGGGTAAAGTTAATAAAATGCCTTTTATTTTTGATAGAGGTGTAATTTTAAGTAAAGCAAACGTTTTATATAGAACTTCTTCATTTGAATTACTAAAAAAGAATATTGTTAACTATGCAGGAACAAGTACTTACAAAATAGGCTTTAACAATAAAAGACCTAGTTCGTTTTCAGCCAGTAGTTATGGGAGGGTAAAGTCATCGTCAGGTAATATATACATAGATACAGAATCATTTGCTATATTAAAATACGAGAATTGCGTAACTCAAAAGCCTTATGATTTAGAAACAAATTTAGACAAAACCGTAGAGCGTTCTTTTAATATTATTTTTACTTACAAGAAGACGGGTAATTTTTATTATATTTTCCATAGTCATATTACCGATAAAATAACAACTACATCAAAGTCATATTCCAATATAGCGCAGAATATTTATATTGAGTCAACTGATTTATTATCTACAAAAATAAACAACTTAAATGTCTCTAGAATAAAACAACCACTTTACTATATGTCTAAGCCTAAGAATGACAAGACTAATAAATTATTTTGGAATAATAATAGCTTTATGCTTAGTGAAGAAAAATTAGAACTGCCTCAATGTAATTAAAAACAGCTGTGTAATTAAAATAATAGAGTAGAAGCACCAACTTATATTAAGCACATAAAAAAGCTCATAGAACTTGTTTTAAAGTTTATGAGCTTACTATAATAAAGTCTTTAAATAACGAAGAATTTGTTTTGATTTGATTTTTTGTTGTGTGCAGTTTTTTTAATTCCGTTATAATTTTTCATTCAAATCTTGTCTTCCAATTATTGTCACTATTTCAACAATATTTTCATTGACCTTATAATAAATACTATCAACGCCACACGTGCAACGTCTGTATCCTTTTTTTATATAGTCAACAGATTCAAAGGAAAAAGGACGTTTAGTGATGATGTCAAAATATTCAAAAAAAGACTCAAAATATTTGTCATCTTGGGTTATCCCGAATTTTTTAACTCCGTAATGGTGAATCAGAATTAAGTCATTTTTTGCTTCATTTGTCAGTTTGTATTTAGCCATTAAGCATAGACTTTGATTGAGCTAAAATACTTTCTTTACTATCACTCGTAAATCCACTATTTTCAGCTTTTTCAATTTTAGCTCTAACCCAATCAATTTGAACTTGTTGTTTTCGTGCTTGTCTAATTAAATCGTTAACTAATTCGCTTTTGCTAGAATATTCTTTATTGTCTACTTGGGCTTTTAACCATTCATCGTTTGGCTTTGTAAATGATATACTTTGTCTAGACATAATTTATTTATTTGATGTAAAAATACACCAAAAACGAATCACATCCAAATTATAACTAACAGTCTCAGCTATGAGTAGTTCCGTGGTTTAGCACGTAACTTTGTAAGTGTGCGAGAACAAGCACAAACTTAAATTAAGCGCATAAAAAAAGCTCATAGAACTTGTTTTAGAGTTTATGAGCCTTTTTAATAATATTAAAATTTGTAAGGTTTTTGGCTTAGTTCTTTGTTGGTAAATGTTTTTATTGTCTTAATCTTTCATTTTTTAATTCTTTCATATCACAAACATTAATTCCAAAAGCTTTTGCATAGTCTGATAGAGCAGAATCTGATGTTATGAGCATTTCGCAATCTTTGGCATATTCTAAAATCAGCGTATCTGCAAGTCCGAGGTCGTAAAATAACAAATTGTTTTCAACCATTTTAGATTCAAGATACTCTTCTGAAGTTATTTTAATTGTTTCAATTATTCTTTTTACATATAAATCTTTTTGACTACCTGTGAATTTATTAAGTAAATTGTCAACTTCAGTCCAGATATTTGGAAGAACAACTATTGATTCTATATTTTTAATGGTAGAAATTAAATTATGAAAATCTTCCTCTTCATAAATAGACGTTTTGCTGTGTGTATTTATTAAAGCAGGATCCATTAATCCTAATATTAAAACTAGTAGAGAGTTAGAATCTATTAAAATCATTATTTATCATAGATATAAAATCCGATAACATTTTTTTCATTGTCTATTTTTACTTTCTTATAAATTCGATGATATGTAAATCCAGATGTCAAAGCTCCTAGTGGTGAATTTGGTTTATTTGTGTTTTCGACTAAATATGAAACAACAATTTCCCAAATTTTTTCTTCTTTCTTATATTCAGCTTGTTCTAATCTAAAATCAGAATTGTCAAGTGATGAAAGCCCTGATAACTCAGTTTTCGATATTTGATATAATTCTTTTAAATTCATATTGTCTTTAATTTGTTAAATTGCTTACTACGTTGCATATAAATAAAATAGCTCAAGTGATAAGCTTCTCGTCTTATTTTGTTATTAGATAAATATAGAATTTTGAGATTTATCTTTTCTACTATGAATGCCAAAATTTAGCAGATTTAGTAAAAAAAAATACTAAACTTTTGAGTTAGAACAAACCTGTTATATTTTTATACCCTTTAGTAAACAGTTTCATTCTACAATGTGTTTCGCAATATCTTCTGGCCAAACAACAAATTTTCCATATTGACCGCTTTTTTCAATTCCGCCAATTTCTTTTCCACGTTTGGTTGTAATCCAATCGTCATCTTTTTTATACATTAGTTTCTTGTTAGAAAACCAACTGTTTACTTTTCGACTGCTTAGGCCAGTTAATTGAGACAATTCCTTTGTTGTCAAAAGTTTTGATTTCGACTTGTCTTTAGCTTGTGTAATTTCCGAAATTGTTTTTTCAGATTGTCTTTCAATATTTTTGTCAACTTTTTTAACAGAAACTCGAATTTCTTCACTTATAGTTAGTAGTCTTTCAGCTTCCTTTCTAATATCATTATACAATTCTTCGTCAGCTTCTTTGGTTACATAAATTCCCATTTCATCATTATTCTGTTGTGAAAAAGAATATAAATTCATAGAAGTTACAATAGCTTCTTTTTTGTTCAAATAACATTTTGCGTGTAATGAATTGCAGAGACTTGTCCTAATTCCAATTTGACTTTCAAGCCAATTACTTTCTTCAACTTGTAATTTATTCTCTCGGTAGATGATTCGTATATCTTTTTTTCGAATATTTAAATGCTCTAAATTATCTTTTACTCTCTTATGAAATTGAAGATATGGACTTATTAAAATTAACTGATCTTCTGTATTTTTTATTAATTGTTCTAAATGATAAGAAACACCTGTGGTGTCTAAAAATTTTGCCATTTCTTTTTCAGTTTTTTTAATAGTTTACAACAATAAATAACCATGATTAATAAAGTTTATTGCGCCAAAATTGTTAAATAAACACACATTTGGCTTGCTGGTTAATTTTTGGTTGCTAATTTTCAACACAATGTAAAACTATTTTTTTGTGTTCAATTACGGATATGTGTAATTGGGTATAATTTATTTATAAATGGTATAAAATTAGTTGTAGGTAACTTTTCTATTTTAAGTGCAAATAGAAAATATGTGTAAAACAGCATAATAGAGTAGTGGCACTTGTTTAAATTAAGTGCATAAAAAAAGCTTCACATTTCTGTGAAGCTTTTAAACTTTGTAGCGGGAACTGGACTCGAACCAGTGACCTTCGGGTTATGAGCCCGACGAGCTACCTACTGCTCTATCCCGCGATTTGCGTTTCCAAAATAAACATCCTAGCTTTTAACTTTCAGATCATAACTGCTGACCGTTATATTTCGGACTGCAAATATACAACCTTTTTTCTATCCGGCAAGCCAAAATCAAAATAATTCTAAAAAATATTTATTTATCAATTTTTAGTCTGTTTTTTTGACGCTTAAAACAGCTAGTATTCTATAAAATCTTACTATTTTGTAACGTTTTTTAAAACCTTTACTAAACCTATTTTTTATGGATAATTACGGCTGGCTATCAATATTACCTCCAATAATTGCAATTGTACTAGCATTACGTACCAAACAAGTATACATAGCTTTGCTTTTTGGTATATGGTTTTCGTGGATTATCATAAACGATTGGAACTTTTTAACAGGTACCTTAAGTGCTATAGAGGGTATGGTAAATGTATTTAAGTCAGAGGGGAATACAAGAACCATTATGTTTAGTGCCTTGGTGGGTGCCTTACTTTTATTTATACAATACTCTAAAGGTGTAGAAGGTTTTATCAATCAGCTTAACAAAGTAATTGCCTATTTTGAAAAAAAACAGAAAGGATACAGCAGAGTAATTGTACAATTGCTGGCATTATTAACTGGTATTTTATTGTTTGTAGAAACCAGTATAAGCTCTTTAACGGTTGGTACGTTGTACAGACCAGTTTTTGATAAGTTAAAAATACCAAGAGAAAAATTAGCGTACATAGCAGATTCTAGTTCTGCGCCATCATCTATACTAATTCCTTTTAATGCGTGGGGAGCTTTTATTATGGGATTGTTGGTTACACAAGGATTAGAAAATCCGTTTGGGTTAATGCTGTCATCCATAGCATATAACTTTTATCCAATTTTAGCTATTGCAATAGTAGTAATTGTAATTGTGTCTAAAAAAGATATTGGTCCTATGGCCAAAGCAGAAAAAAGAACCCGAGAAACAGGTAAACTTTTAAACGACAACTCTAAACCTATGTTGTCTAGTGAGGTTACTTCGTTAGCACCAAAAGAAGGTATAAAAGCAAAGGCGTATAATATGATTATTCCTTTGGCAACAATGGTGTTTATGATGCCTATAAACTTGGTGTACACAGGTTGGGGTAATGTTACAGATGCAGTATCAACATCAGACCATATATTTAAAGCAATTGGTCAAGGATCTGGATCTTCTTCTGTATTATACGCAGTATTAACCGCTATTTTGGTGGCAATGGTATTGTACAGGTCTCAAAAAATAATGAAAACCAAAGAAATGATAGATTTGGTTTTAAAAGGTATTAGTGAGCTTATGCCACTAGCATTACTTATGTTATTAGCGTTTGCCATTGGCGATGCTTGTAACGAGTTGGGTACAGGTAAATTTGTAGCAGAATGGTCTAAAGACTGGTTGTCGCCAGAGTTTTTGCCAGCCATAATTTTTGTAATTAGTTCTTTTATAGCATTTTCTACAGGTACATCTTGGGGAACATTTGCAATTATGATGGCTATAGCAATACCAATGGCAGAGGTACACCAGGCACCTATAACGCTTGTAATTGCAGCAACTTTAGGAGGTGGTATTTTTGGAGATCATTGCTCGCCTATATCAGACACCTCAATAATATCGTCAATGTCTTCTGCAAGTGACCATATAGATCACGTAAATACACAGTTGCCTTATGCTTTAATTGGTGGTATTGCAACCATTATATTATACTTAATTTTAGGGTTTGCATTGTAGTAAAGCCGTACAATAGTGTACCTTTGCATTTTAAATGATAAAATAGTAAAATGACTCATAAAGCCGGATTTGTAAATATTATAGGAAACCCAAATGTGGGTAAATCTACTTTAATGAACGCCTTTGTGGGCGAAAAACTGTCTATTATTACCTCTAAAGCGCAAACTACAAGACACCGTATTTTGGGTATTGTTAATGGTGATGATTTTCAGGTAATACTTTCTGATACTCCAGGAATTATAAAACCAGCTTATGAATTACAAAGTTCTATGATGGATTTTGTAAAGACTGCTTTTGAAGATGCTGATATTCTTATTTATATGGTAGAAATAGGAGAAAAAGCATTAAAAGATGAGGCGTTTTTTAATAAGTTGAAAAATAGTAAAATACCGGTACTATTATTATTAAATAAAATTGATGCCTCTGAGCAAGAAAAACTAGAGGAGCAAGTACAATATTGGCAAGAGCAATTGCCAACTGCAGAAATACACCCAATCTCTGCCTTAATGAACTTTAATGTAAAAGAGGTTTTTCTTAGAATTATAGAGTTGTTGCCACTGTCTCCTGCGTACTACCCTAAAGACCAGTTAACAGATAAGCCAGAACGTTTTTTTGTAAACGAAACTATTAGAGAAAAAATACTTCAATTTTATAAAAAAGAAGTTCCTTACGCTGTAGAAATAGATACAGAAGAATTTTTTGAAGACGAAGATATTATTAGAATGCGTGCCGTAATTATGGTAGAAAGAGATTCGCAAAAAGGTATTATTATTGGTCATAAAGGTTCTGCTTTAAAAAGAGTAGGTGTAGAGGCACGTAAAGACTTAGAAAAGTTTTTTGACAAGCAAGTACACTTAGAGCTTTATGTTAAGGTAAATAAAAATTGGCGTAGCAATGCAAACCAATTAAAACGTTTTGGTTACAATAAAGGCTAAAAGCTAACCTTTCTTTGTTTTTAAGTTTACAATAAAGTTATATTACATCATCATTTTTGGGAGAACTATATAATCAACCTGAAAATGAAAAAATATGTATTAAGCGCTGCATTATTTGTAGCGCTGTTTGTTTCTTGTGATAAAGACGATAACAGTGGCGGTGAAACTCATATAGATACATCTGCCTTAACGTTTAATAGAGTTGGTGGTTTTACCAACGGAACCGGAGATGAAGGTTTTGCAGAAATTAGTGCTTATGACAAGGTTTCTAAAAAACTATTTGTGGTTAACCCTAATAATAACGAAGTTTCGGTTTGGGATTTATCTTCACCAGAATCACCATCTAAACTAACTCCTATAGCGTTAACAGGTACACCAAACAGTGTGGCAACCTATAATGGATTGCTTGCGGTTGCAGTAGAAAATGCAAACAAACAAGCAAATGGTAAAATTGTAACCTATAATACAGATACACAAGTTTTAGAGCAATCTTATGCTGCTGGTGCTTTGCCAGATATGGTAACTTTTAGTCCAGATGGTAAATACATTATTTCTGCTAATGAAGGCGAGCCAAATGATGATTACACTATAGACCCAGAGGGTTCTATAACAATAGTAGACTTAACTAAAAAAGAAGTTGTACAGTTAAGCTTTGCAGGTTTTAATGGTCAGGATATAGACAATAATTTTAGAGTATTTGGTCCTGGTGCAACTGTTGCGCAAGATATAGAGCCAGAGTATGTAGCGGTTTCTAAAGATAGCAGGTTTGCTTATGTTTCTTTACAAGAGAACAACGGTATGGCTGTAGTTAACTTAAACTCTAAAAGTATTACTCAGGTTTTTGGTTTAGGTGTTAAAGACCATATGCTAACAGATAATATGTTAGATGCTAGTAATAAAGATGATATCGTTGGTAATTTTAAAAACTGGCCAGTAAAAGGTTTTTATATGCCAGATGCTATAACGTATGCATCTATAAACGGAACAGGTTATATTATTTCTGCTAACGAGGGAGACTCTAGAGATTATGATGGCTATTCTGAAGAAGAGCGTGTTAAGGATGTAACATTAGATCCTACGGTTTTTCCTAACGCTGCAGACCTTCAATTAAATGAAAACTTAGGTAGACTTAAAATTACTACGGCAAATGGTGACACAGACAATGATGGTGATTTTGACGAGCTGTATTCATACGGAGCAAGATCTTTTACAATTTGGAATACAGACGGATCTTTAGTTTATGATAGCGGAGATGCTATTGGCAAAAAAACATTAGAAGTTAATCCTGCTTATTTTAATGCAGATGAGGGTGAAGCAGATGGCAGAAGTGATGATAAAGGTGCAGAACCAGAGTCTGTAGCTACTTTAAAAATAGGAGATGCAACATTATTGTTTGTAGGCTTAGAACGCACAGGTGGTGTAATGGTTTATGATATTACAAACCCTGCAGCTCCAGAATATGTACATTGGATTTTTAATGGTAGTGATGTGGCTCCTGAGGGTTTACTAACTGTATCTGCAGAAGATAGTCCGTCTGGAGAAAATTTAGTTATAATAACTAACGAGGTTTCTAACACAGTATCTATTTACGAAATAAAATAAGTTGTAATTTATATTCTAAAAAAATTCTTAATAGCTATTTAAGGTAGTTGTTAGGGATTTTTTTATGCAGTACACTCAGCAATAGTTTGCTGCATAAAAGCGTAAAGTTCATTCATTTGTGGCTTTCCCTTTTGTTTTCCTATACGACCAAAAATGTATAAAGACACCCAAATAATACTCATGAAAATTATACTAGTTAGTTGTAAAAAGTAAGATTTCTTTAAAGACCAATTTGTGTATCCCCAAATGGCAAAAATTAGAAAAGCAATTGCTATAGCAAAATGAATAAACATAAAAAAGGTCCATAATGAAGGGTTGGGACCAAAAACACCATAAATTTTGCAACTTTCTTTATTAATACTATCTAGTTCTAAATGAAGTTGTGGAGACCAAAAGTGAATGTTTTTAGGTTTAATTTTTAAAAAGAGGTGCTCATCTAATCGTTTGCAAGTAATATCGTTACTGTTTGTGTTTTCAAACTGATGAAGAATTATACAGCTTGGATGGTCTAATTTTAGCTGAAATCTAGGCCTTAAAACAATGTCGTTAGGTAATGTTTTCATTATGTAAATAGATAGTAAACAAAAAGATACTGTTTTTCTTCAGATATTAATAGTACTTTTGCAAAAAAATAAAAGAATGAGTGCTATTGTTGCCATCGTAGGAAGACCAAATGTAGGGAAGTCCACTTTTTTTAATAGATTAATTCAACGTAGAGAAGCAATTGTAGATGCTGTTAGTGGTGTTACAAGAGATCGTCACTACGGTAAAAGTGATTGGAATGGAGTTGAGTTTTCTCTAATAGACACTGGTGGGTACGTATTAGGAAGTGAAGATGTTTTTGAAGCAGAGATTGATAAGCAAGTAGAATTAGCTATAGATGAAGCAGATGCTATTATCTTTATGGTAGACGTAGAGTCTGGCGTAACAGGTATGGATGAAGATGTAGCTAAATTGTTGCGTAGAGTAGATAAGCCAACTTTTTTAGTGGTAAATAAGGTAGATAACTCTAAAAGAGCAGAAGATGCTGTAGAGTTTTATTCACTTGGTTTAGGAGAGTATTATACTATTGCTAGTATTAATGGTAGTGGAACAGGAGATTTGTTAGATGCTGTTGTAAAAGTACTTCCAGAAAAAGAACAAGAAAATGATGATTTACCTAGGTTTGCTGTAGTAGGTAGGCCAAATGCTGGTAAGTCTTCATTTATAAACGCCTTAATTGGTGAAGAAAGATACATTGTAACAGATGTTGCTGGTACTACCAGAGACAGTATAGATACAAAGTACAACAGATTTGGTTTTGAGTTTAACTTGGTAGATACTGCTGGTATCCGTAGAAAAGCTAAAGTAAAAGAAGACTTAGAATTTTATTCTGTAATGCGTTCTGTTAGAGCTATAGAGCACGCAGATGTTTGTATTTTAATGTTAGATGCTACTCGTGGTTTTGATGGTCAGGTAGAGAATATTTTTTGGTTAGCACAACGTAACAATAAAGGTGTTGTTATTTTGGTAAACAAATGGGATTTGGTAGAAGATAAAGAAACCAATTCTATAAAAGAATATACTACACGTATTAAGCAAGCTATAGAGCCTTTTACAGATGTGCCAATTATATTTGTATCTGTACTTACCAAACAACGTATTTTTAAAGCTATAGAAACAGCTGTAGAGGTTTATAATAATAGAGCTAGAAAAATACAGACACGTAAGTTTAATGACGTTATGTTACCTATTATAGAAAACTATCCACCACCAGCGTATAAAGGTAAGTTTGTTAAAATTAAGTTTTGTACACAACTTCCAACTCCTTATCCGCAGTTTGCATTTTTCTGTAATTTACCACAGTATGTACGTGATCCTTATAAGCGTTTCTTAGAAAATAAATTAAGAGAAAATTTTAATTTTGAAGGAGTGCCTATTTCTGTATTTATGCGTAAAAAATAAATAAAAGTACAAGTATATTTAAGTTTAGTTGTTAGCGGTTTACCCCTTAAAGGTAGATTCTCTAACAACTAAATTTGTTTTTACCTCTATGGTTTTGGTTTGCATAGTTTCTTTTGGGTTTAATATTTCGTGCAATAAATAATTAACAGCAGTTGCGCCAATTTTACTTCCTGGTTGGTTTATGGTTGTTAAACTTGGAGATATTATAGTAGATTTAACAGAGTTACTAAAACCAACAACCGCAATTTCATTAGGAATATTAATGTTTAAGGTTTTTAGGGTTTGTATAGCTCCAATTGCTGCATTGTCTGTAATGGCAAAAATAGCATCTGGTCTATTTTTCATACTAGCAATTTGTCTTGTTATTCTTTTTCCGCTTTCTAATGATACTCCTTCTGCGCTAAAAATTAAATCGTCATTAATTGGTAAGTTGTTACTAGTTAATGCACGCTTATAGCCAGCTAATCTTGTTCTTGAGTTGTAAGAGTTTTCTGTTTCTTTTAAAATAGCAATTCTTTTTTTGCCTAAACCAATTAAATGCTCTACTGCATTAAAAGATGCTTCTTCATCATCTATTACAATTTGTGAGCAAGGTATTTTATCAGAAACTTTATCAAACAAAACAAGTGGTATACGTTCTAATATGCTTAATATAGAGTCTACAGATTTTGTTTTTCTGGCTAAAGACATTAGTACGCCGTCTACTCCAAACTGTATCATAGTTTGCAGCATTTCAAACTGTTTTTCTTCGTTGTTTTTAGATTCAGATATAATTACTCTGTATCCTAAAGTTTCTGCTTGGGTTAAAATGCCTTTTAAAATAGTAGCAGTAAAGCTGTGACAAATGTTAGGAACAACAACACCTAATGTATTTGTTTTTTTTGCTCTAAATCCTTTAGCAAAAAGATTGGGAATGTAGTTGAGCTCTTTTGCTAAATCTTTAACTTTTTCAATTGTAGCCGGACTAATATCAGGATGATTGTTTAAAGCTCTGGAAACTGTTGATACAGATACATTTAGTCTTTTTGATAGCTCTTTTAGCGTGATATTTACTTTTTTAGCCATTTACTTTGGGGTTTGTAAGTTAATATACTCAAAAAAAAGTGTTTATGCAATCGATTGCACAAACGTTTGCGTTATTTTATTGCAATAAAACTATTGATTTGTTGAGAATCACCTTATAAATTTACTTCACAATTGTACATTTTATAAATAACTGACAACAAACTTAAACTTATTAAAACTCAACAAAATGAAAAATTTAATTATTGCATTCGCATTAATTTTTAGCATTACAGGAGTGTTTGGACAAACAGATATCTCTGGTACGGTTAAAGATTCAGATGGAGTTCCGGTAGATGGAGCTAATATTATTATAAAAGGAACAAGTGAAGGGACAACATCAGATTTTGATGGTAATTACACATTTAATACTAGTTTAAGTGGCTCGCAAATAATAAGAGTTACTTATATAGGGTATACTACAATAGAAAAAACTGTTAACTTATCTGGTTCTTCAGTTACATTAAATTTTGTTTTAAATGCAGACGGACAACAGTTAGATGAGGTTTTGCTAACAGCAACATCAACAAGAAGGTCCCAAAAAGAAACACCTTTATCTGTAACCTCTTTAGGGGCAAAACAATTAGCAAAAGTAAATACAAGTAGTCAGGCAGACGTATTGCGTAGTGTGCCAGGTATTACCGCAGAAGGTGGTGGTGGTGAGGTAGCATCTAACATTTTTGTAAGAGGTTTGCCTTCTGGTGGTCAATACCAGTTTAATCCATTACAAATAGATGGTATGCCAGTATTAAGCACATTTGGTTTAAACTCATCTGCTCATGATGTATATTTTAGGAATGATATAGGCATAAAAAGTTTAGAATTTGTGCGTGGTGGTTCTTCAATTTTATACGGAGTTGGTTCTGTTGCGGGTATTATAAATTATACCAGTATTACAGGAACAGTTCAACAAAAAACAACATTAAGAACCGAGTTTGGTAGCAACTCTAGATATAAGGCAGATTTTGTTACTAGTGGTCCTTTAGGCGGAGAAGATTCTAAAACCTTTTACGCACTATCTGGATTTTATAGATATGATGAAGGGCCAATTATTACAGGTTTGCCAACAGAAGGTTTTCAATTAAGAGGTAATATTAAGCACGTAACAGAAAAAGGTTCTATTACAATATCTGGTCAGTATATAGATGATCAGGTACAATTTTTCTTGCCTTACCCATTAGAGGGTGGTTCTAGAGAAAGACCAAATGGAAATAACGGAGATGAAATTTTTACACTGCAAACTGCAGATGCACAAGACATATCTTACAGAACTCCAGATGGTATATACACGTCTCCAATACAAGACGGAGTATCTACAAAGGGGTCTTACATTATGGCAGATTTTAAACATAGGTTTGATGATAGTTTTAAGTTAGATGCAAAATTACGTTACTCTAAATACGCACATCAGTTTAACTTATTTTTAGATGGTAGCGGTGTAGGCGGAGCAAAAGTTGTAGAAACACAACAAGAGTATTTAGATGCAAGAGGCTTAGCAAGCGGAGATTTTACATACTTAAACGGACAACCTTTAGATGCAGATGCATTACTTTTTGAAAACAGAATTTTAGACAGAGACAGACCGCTGCGTGAGTTAATGGCAGACATTAAATTAACAAAGTCTATAGATATACATAATATTACTTTTGGTACATTCTTTTCTAGGTCAGAAGCAGGAGATTTTAATGTTATTACTAGGTATTTAGGAGAATACAACAACAGGCCAAGTTTGGTTAATGTATCAGATTACAGTGTAAACGGTGTTACAAACAGAGGTTTAGCATATACAAATCGTAATATTTCTAGTAATAAAATAGCTGCATTTATAGCAGATGAAATTAAACTAGATCGTTGGAATTTAGATTTTGGTATTAGATATGAGAGAGCTTCTGGTGATATTGAAAACGAAGGCACAGCATCTTACCTTGTAGATAATACAGGTATTGCTGGTTTAGATAATGTAACCTGGGGAGATGGTAGCTATACTAGAGGTCATGTATACGCAGATGATTTTGCTGTTGCTTTAGCAGCTTTGTATAAAGTAAATGATAACTTAAGTGTTTATGGTAACTTTTCTAGAGGATACTTTTTTCCAGAGTTAAGAGGTACAAAGTTTGATGCTTTAGGAAATCCTTCATCATACGACACAGAGAAAATTCTTCAAGGAGAATTAGGTGTTAAATATGGCGTTCCTGGTTTTTCTGCAACTGCAGCGTTATATAATGTTAGTTTAAAAGACAGGCGCTCTGTAAGTTTTGTTAATGCTCCAGGAGGTGGTTTTTTAGAAGAAGTAGATAAGCAAGACTCTAATACATATGGTTTTGAAGGTACTTGGAACTGGAGTTTTGCAGATAACTTTGCTTTTACAGGTTCTTTTACATACCAAGATCATGAGATTACAAAGTCAGAGAACGACCCAACTATAGAGGGTAACGAGTTAAGAAGACAACCAAATGTTATTAGTGCTTTGGGCCTTAGTTATGATGATGCTAAGCTAGATGCTAGTTTTGATTTTAACTACACAGGTAAAAAGTTTACTAATGAAACAAATACAATAGAATTAGACGCAATAGGTATTTCTAATCTTAATTTAGGATATACTTTTAGTTTAAGTGAAGAAGGAGAAACATTAAGAGTAGGTACGCAAGTATTTAATTTGTTTAATTCAGATGGCGTTACAGAAGGCTCACCAAGGTTAGGTAATAACCAAACAGATGAAGAGTTTTTTGTAGGTCGTCCAGTGTTGCCAACAAGAGTATTTTTAAACGCAACATTCAATTTCTAAGTTAGTAGTTTTTTGTTTATAATTATTAAAAACACATTGGCGGCAGTCAGTGCCGCCAGTGTGTTTAAGTCAACATTTTTTTATGAAAGAGAGGTTAATATCACAAGCCATTAATGTATTAGAGGAGAATTTTCAACCAGGAGGGTTTACAATTCCGTGTAAAGGATTGTATCCTTTTCAATGGAAATGGGATAGTGGTTTTATAGCCATTGGTCAGGCTTATTATGATGTGTCTAAAGCAAAGCAAGAAATTTCTACTTTGTTAGATGCGCAATGGGATAATGGTTTTATACCACACATTGTTTTTCATAACGAGAGTGATACCTACTTTCCAGGAGCAGATGTGCACAGATCAGATTTAAGTCCTGTGTCATCTAAAAAGTACAAGTCAACAGGAATGACACAACCTCCTGTTACTGGTTTTGTGCTAGAAGAAATGTATAGAATAGCAAAAGACAAAGAAGATATGTTTGGCTATATAAAAAGTCAAATAGACAAGGTTTATGACAACCATAAGTATTTTTATCAAAACAGAGATGTAAATGATGAAGGGTTGGTCTTTATTTACCACAATTGGGAATCTGGAACAGATAACTCTCCTATTTGGGATGATATTTGGAAAACAATGAACCCTCCAGATTATACTTTTGAACGTAGAGACACTACACACGTAGATGCATCACAAAGACCAAGTAAAAGAGAGTATGATCATTATTTATATATCATAGAAATAGCTAAAGAAAATAATTATAACGATGCTAAAATAGCAGAGTTATCTCCTTTTTTAGTAATAGACCCATTATTTAATGCTATGTTAATAAAGTCTAACCAAGCATTAATTAACTTGTATACACTTATTGGTGATAATGATGATAAAATAGCACAACTTGTAAAATGGCAAGGAAAAAGTATAAAAGGCTTTAACAAAAAGTTGTGGGATAAAGATTTAGGTGCTTATGTACACTATGATTTAAGAAAGGATAAACCAATATGTTTTGTAACATCATCATCTTTTTCTCCTTTGTTTGCAAACATACCAAGTAAAGAGAGAGCAGATATATTGGTAAATACAATGATGACAAAATTTGGAGGAGAAGATAAGTACTTATGTGCTTCTTTTGATCCAGAAAGTGATCGTTTTGACCCTAAAAAATACTGGAGAGGTCCTGTTTGGATTAATATGAATTGGATTTTGTTCTACGGATTAAAAAATTACGAGTACAATAATATTGCAGATCGCATAAAAGAAGATTCTATAGAGCTTATCGAAAAATTTGGCTTTTACGAGTATTTTAACTGTAAAAAAGGAACAGAGGATGCTGGTTATGGCGGAGATAATTTTTCATGGAGTGCAGCATTGCTTATAGATTTTTTAAATAATTAATTAAACCAGAGTATGAACTATATAGACTATGCAATTGTTGGGCTTTACCTTTTTGGGTTCTTGGCAATGGGCTATTTTTTTAAGGAAAATAAAGACTCTAAAGACTACTTTTTAGGAGGTAAAAGTCTTGGGTGGTTTCCTTTAAGCCTATCTACCATGGCAACACAATTGTCTGCTATTAGTTTTATTTCTGCACCAGCATTTGTTGGGTTAAAATTAGGAGGAGGGATGAAATGGCTAACGTTTGAGTTTGCCGTTCCATTAGCAATGATTTTTATAATGGTCATTATAGTTCCTCCTTTGTTTAGATCTGGAGTTGTTAGTATTTATGAGTTTGTAGAAAGACGTTTTCATTCATCTACACGTATGCTTTTAAGCGTGGTTTTTTTAATAAGCAGAGCTTTAGCAACGGGAGTAATGGTATACACTATTTCCATAATATTGCAAGCTGTTTTAGATATAGACTATGTGTATACGGTATTAATTATAAGTGTTATAACTATAATTTATTCTTGGCAAGGAGGTATGAAAGCCGTTGTTTGGGGAGATGCAATACAAATGATAATACTTTTTGTGGGCTTAATAATATGTCTTTTTTATGGTTGGTCTTTACTAGATAGTCATGGAGGTATAGGACAAGGTTTTGCTCCTGAAAGATTACAGGTAATAGACTTTAATTGGGGAATAGGAGAAGGCCAAGAATATGGTTTATGGCCAATGTTAATTGGTGGTTTCTTTTTATATGTTTCTTATTATGGTTGTGACCAAACACAAGCACAAAGATTGCTGTCTGCAAAAAATGAAAGTACCATACGCAAGTTGTTATTAGCAAACGGACTGTTGCGTTTTCCTGTTGTATTACTGTATTGTACTATAGGTTTGGTTGTAGGTACTTTGGTTATAAAAGCCCCCGATTTTTTAAATGATATTGCTGTAATGACAGAAAAGTATTTTCCTGCAGAATATGCCGCTACTGGCGCTAAAGCAGATTTAATGATACCTATTTTTATTACCAAATATTTACCCCACGGGTTAATTGGTCTGTTAATGGTAGGAATACTTTCTGCAGCAATGTCTACTTTAAGCTCAACAGTAAATTCACTATCTGCAGTTACGGTTGAAGATTTTTTTAATAGAGGAGGTAAAAAAATATCAACAAAAAAATACATGATGGTCTCTAAAATCTCAGTGGTTTTTTGGGGTCTTGTATGTATGGCTAGCTCGTTTTTGTTTGGCGGTAGCAAAAGTGCAGTAATAGAAATTATAAATGCAATTGGTTCTGTTTTTTATGGACCAGTTTTAGTAACCTTTTTGCTAGCTATGTTTTCAAAAAAGGTAAACTATAAAGGTATAAATGCAGGTATTTTAATAGGTGTTTTGGTTAATCTTATTTTTTCTAAAACAATGCAAAATATTGTAGGCATAGATTTAGGAATACATATTTTTTGGATATGGTTAAACTTTACAGGTGTACTATTAACTTTGGCTATTAGTTATTTAGTAAGTTATTTAACAGGTTGGCAAAAAGACACTAGTAATTTATTGATAAATGTATTTCCTAAAAAATCAGATTTTTTAATAAAAGAAGTTTATATATTATTAGGCTTTTTTGTTGTTATACTTATTCTAAGTTTTCTAATTCCCCAAATATATAGTTAGCATGAATTATTTAGTTATTCCAGATAAGTTTAAGGGCTCATTAACTGCTAATGAAGTAATACAATCAATTACTAGTGGTTTACAAAGAGCGGACAAATCACCTTCTGTAAAGTCAATTTTAGCATCAGATGGTGGTGACGGTTTTTTAGACGCTGTTGCTTGTAAAATTATGGTGCAAAAAGTATATGTAGATACTATAAATCCAATAGGAGATAAGCTAAGAACATATTACTTACTTAATAAAGATACTAAAACGGCTTACGTAGAGCTTGCTAAAGCATCTGGTTTAGAGTTGTTAAAAACCAAAGAACGTAGTGCTAAAAAAACATCTACATTTGGTACGGGTCTTTTAATTAAAGATGCCATTAAAAAAGGCGCAACAAGTATTTATTTAGGTCTTGGCGGTAGCGCAACGAATGATGCTGGTATGGGATTGGCTGCGGCTTTAGGGTATTCTTTTTTTAATGAAGACGGTATGGCATTAAACCCAATTGGAGAAAATTTGTCTAAAGTTTTTAAAATAGAGCGCAATGCTACGGTTACTATTTTAAATAGGATAAAATTTTATGCAGTTAATGATGTAGATAACCCTTTGTTTGGTGAAAATGGAGCTGCAAAAGTTTACGCAAAGCAAAAAGGAGCAACTGCAAAAGATATAGAGATTTTAGATAAAGGACTAGAGTACTTTAGTTCTGTTATAAAACATTCTATGCTGTTAGATCATTCATTTTTACCAGGAGCTGGTGCTGCTGGAGGAACAGCTTTTGGTTTAAAAACTTTTTTTAATGCCGAATTTATTAGCGGTGTAAAATTTTTACTAGAACTAACAGAGGTTCCAAAAATGCTAAAGACTAAAAAAATTGATTGTATAATTACTGGTGAAGGTAAAATAGACAGTCAAACTAATAATGGAAAGCTAGTAAAAGGTGTTGTAGATTTAGCTAGGCATTATAATATTCCTGTAATTGCCATTTGTGGTAAATTAGACGCAGATGAGGAACAGTTAAGTAAAATTGGTTTAAATGAGGCATTAGAAATTTACGATCCTAAAAAAGGAGTAGATTATAGCATAAAAAATGCAGCTATGCTTGTGGAAGAAATTATATATCAGTTTTTTAAAAATGGTAGGCGTAAAGCACAAAAAAAAGTTAACGTAAGTAAAATTCTTTCAAAATTTAATATATTTTAAGATAAACTGTAGGTTTTTTAAGGTTTCTTTAAGAGGTATCGTTTAGGATAAAATTACATTTGCTTGGAACGAACTAAGCAAAACCCAAAATGAAATTATTTTTATCGCTAGTACTAATGCTAACCACATTAGCTAGCTTTTCTCAATCTAAACAGAAACCCTTTGATGTTTCTGGGATTATTATTACAGCAGACGACAACCAACCATTAGAGTCTGCAACTGTTTATTTGCAAAGAGTAAAAGACAGTTCTTTAGTAACATATACAATTACAGATCAGGACGGAGCTTTTACCTTAGAGGGTAAAACCTATGATGCAAGTTTAAATATGTTTATCTCATACATAGGCTATAAAACTTACACTAAAAAAATACAAATATCAAAAGACAAAATTAATTTAGGTCAGGTTAATTTACAAGTAGATGAAAATTTACTAGATGAGGTTGTGGTTAAGGCTACAGCGCCAGTAACTGTAAAAAAAGACACATTAGAGTTTAATGTTAATTCTTTTAAGACTAAAAAAGATGCAAATGTAGAAGATTTGCTAAAAAAGTTACCAGGTGTAGAGGTAGATGAAAATGGAAAAATTACTATAAACGGTAATGATGTTAGTAATATTTACGTAAACGGGAAACCTTTTTTTGGTGACGATCCTACAATTACTACGCGGAATTTAACTAAAGATCTTATAGAAAAAGTACAAATTACAGACACTAAAACAAAATCACAAGCTTTTACAGGTGAGGAGTCTGAGTCTGAAGCTAAAACAATTAACCTTACTATAAAAGAAGAAAAAAACAAAGGTGTTTTTGGTAAAGCCTCTGCCGGTGGTGGTACAGATGAACGGTATGAAGCAGCTGCAATGGTAAACCTTTTTGATAACGACCAAAGATTAAGCTTACTCTTTGGTGGTAATAATATTAATTCTGCTGGCTTTAGTTTTGGAGATTTAAGTAATATGTTTAGCGTTGTTGGTGGCGGAGGTGCTGGCAGTGGAATAACAACTTCTAAAAATGCCGGATTAAATTATACAGATAAGCTAAATGATAAAGTAGATATTTCTGCAGATTACTTTTATAAAGAAAGTAATACAGAGAATGATAATGCAAGTCAGCGAGAAAATATTTTACCAGACTCAAGGTATTTTACAAACTCAAGATCCAATTCTCTTGCAGATAATTTTGAGCACGAAGCAAACTTAGAATTAGAAATAGAGCTAGATTCTACATTGCGTATAGATTTTGAACCAACTTTTACTTACGGAAAAAATACAAGTTCATACACAAGTATGGAGGAGTCTAGAAATGAGGAAAATTTTATTACCAATGAATCTGCGTCTAATTCTTTTTCTGAAGGTACATCTAGTAATTTTAGAAACGATATAGATATTACTAAAAAAATAGGGTCTAAAGGTTCTTTTTTACGTGTAAGTATTACTAATGGAATTAGAGAATCTAACACAGAAAACTTTCTTAATTCACAAACAGAAATATACGGTGATAATGCAGAGTCTATTAGTAGAGATCAGTTTACAGATGGAGAGCAAAAAACTACAACTTTAAATACAGGGCTTACGTATAGAATTCCATTAGTTAAAGATGCACTTTCTTTAGATCTTAAATATGATTATAGGTCAGATAAAGATGAAGATGTAAAAAGTACTTTTGACTTAGATAACACATCACAAGAATTTACTAATTTTAATAAAGCTTTAAGTACAGATTTTGAATATAAAAACGATAGAAGCACTCCAGGACTTCGTTTAAATTACAAAAAAGATAAATTAAGTCTAAATTTTAGAGGTAGTTATATTTATAGAACGCTAGAGAATAAAGATGCCTTAAGACCAGAGCTTAACTTAAAACGTAATTTTGAGGCCCTAGAATTGTCTTCTAGGTTTACTTATAGGTTTAGTCCTAAGGCTAGAATTTTTGCGCGTTATTCTTTAGACAATAATACACCAAGTTTAAACCAGTTACAACCTTTTGAAAATGTTAACGACCCATTAAATACCGTAGTTGGTAACCCTGGTTTAGAGCCAACCACTACTCATAGGCTAAATTTAGGTTATGGCAAACATAATTTTCAGAAAGGATTAACTATTTGGTCTTATGCAGGTTTTAATATTGATAAAAACCAAATAGTTGCTAAAACTACTATTAATGATGACTTTGTTAGAAGTACAACGTACGCTAACGTAAATGGCGGATACAGCGCAAGAGGTAATATTTTTGCAAGCAAAACAAAAAGGTTAGACACTTTAAGAACATTAAAATTTGGAGTAGGATTTTTTGGTAACGTTAATAAGTCTATCAATTTTAATAATAATGTTAAATATAGCGCAACAAATACTTCTTTAAATCCATCTATAGAGCTTACGTTTAATTGGAAAGATGTTATGGAAATTATACCTAGGTATTCTGTATCATTTACTAAAAATACTTTTGATTTAGATCAATTCAACAATCAAGATTTTAAATATCAAACTTTAGGTATAAGAACAGCTACTTTTGTGCCTAAAAAATTAGAGTGGCGTAATGATGTTAACTATACATACAACCCAAATGTAGGGCCAGGTTTTCAAAAAAGTGCTTGGTTTTGGAACACAACTTTAGCGTATTCTATTTTAAAAAATAATGGTACAGTTTCTTTAAAAGCATATGATTTGCTTAACCAAAATACAAATGCAAGGCGTATAGCAACGGGGAACTACATACAAGATAGTCAAAGCACGGTGTTGCAGCGTTATTTTATGTTAAGCTTTAGTTGGAAATTTAATAGCCTTGGAAGTGGTAAAATGCCACAACAAAGAGGCAGAAGAGGATCTTACCGTCACTACGGATAAATATTTTAAAAGAATAGTAGAGCATAAAAAAAACTCCCTTAACTACATTAAAAGTTAAGGGAGTTTTTTGTTTTTTTAATGGTTGTTTACCAACCACCAGAAGCGCCACCGCCACCAAAGCCGCCTCCGCCAAAGCCACCACCAAAACCTCCTGTGCTGCCTCCGCCAAAGCTGCCGCCTCCGCCAAAACCACCAGAAGAACCTCCGCGGCCAAGGTTGCTTAATATTATAATATCTAACAAATCTATTCCTGTAGATCTGTTGCCACCGTTATTACCGCCATTGTTTCTCTTTTTGTTTATCAATATTAAAATAATAATAAAGAAAACAATAAAAGGTAAAAAAGATTCTAAACGAAGCTTAGTAAGATTTCTGTCTTCTTTAAATTCACCTTTTAACGCGCTAAAAATAGCATCTGTACCGTAGTTTAAGCCGCTGTAATAATCTCCGCTTTTAAATTGGGGTATAATTACGTTGTTTATTATTTGGTGGGCTGTAATGTCTGGTAATCTTCCTTCAACTCCGTAACCAGTATTTATGGCAATTTTTCTATCATTCTTAGCTAATAGAATTAAAATACCGTTGTCTTTTCCTTTTTGACCAAGCTCCCATTTTTGTCCCCATTGTGCACCCAAAAAGTTAATGTTTTCACCTTCTGTACTTGGTATAACAGCAATAACTATTTGTGTAGATGTGCTGTCAGAATAACTTATAAGTTTGCGTTCTAAACTACTTTTATCAGTAGGAGATAAAAGATTGGCATAGTCATATACACTAGTTTCTAACTTGGGTTTTTCAGGAATTTTATATTGTGCAAAACTTAAATTTGCTACAACAAAAAATAAGAGTAATAAGTTAACCTTTAGATATTTCATTACTAAGTTCATTGGCATCAGTATGTAACCAAGGAAAATGAGTTTCTAACTCTTTCCCGGCTTTTAAAACACCATTAATAATTCCTTGTTTAAAATTTCCTTTGGTAAATTCAGCTTGAATAGCATCTTTGGTTGTATTCCAAAAATCTTTAGGCACAGCATTATTTATGCCTTTATCACCATAAATAACAAACTTTTTATCAAGTACAGCAATGTAAAGTAATACGCCATTTTCTGCCTTAGTGTTGTCCATTTTTAAATAATGAAAAACTTCTTGAGCTCTTTTGTAGTGTTCTATATTGCTTTTTGCTTCAATATGTACTCTAATTTCACCAGAAGTATTTTTCTCTGCAGCTACAATAGCAGCTACAATTTCTTGTTCTTCTGTAGCAGTTAAAAACTCTTCAACCTTAGACATAGGATTATTATTTGAAGTCAAAACTTGCGTCTGGTGCTTTTTCTGAACCTTCATCAGCACTAAATAAAGCCATTGGTTCAAAATTAGCTATAGAGGCAATAATGTTTGTAGGTATCTTTTTTATATGAATATTATAGTCTCCTGCAATATCATTAAATCTATTACGCTCTACGTTTATTCTGTTTTCTGTACCTTCTATTTGTGTCTGTAACTCTAAAAAGTTTTTGTTAGATTTAAGATCAGGATAACGTTCTACAGATACCAATAATTTGCTAAGTGCACCAGTTAACCCACTTTGCACTTTGCTAAATTGCGCTATTTGTTCTGGTGTCATATTAGATGGGTCTATATTTATAGACGTTGCTTTAGCTCTTGCGTTTATAACACCAGTTAAAGTGCTTTTTTCAAAATCTGCTGCACCTTGTACTGTTTTTACTAAGTTACCAATAAGGTCATTTCTTCTTTGGTAAGAGCTTTCTACATTTGCCCATTGCTTAACAGCTTGTCCTTTCATTTCTACTAAGGTATTATTTGCGCTAACATACCAGCCGCCAAGAGCTAGTAGCAATACAACAAAAAAGGCAAGTACAATTAATAATTTTTTCATAGTTATGTTTTTAGTGTTTAGTTTATATGTAATTAATGGTTATAATTGATCTTTTATTTTTAGAAGTTCTGACTTAACATTCTCTAGTTTTGTAATAATATCAAAATTAGAAAGTGTTTTTTTCTTTTCTTCTTTTAAATGAGTTTTGGCACCATCTAGTGTAAAGCCTCTTTCTTTTACAAGGTGGTAAATTAACTGTAAGTTTTTTATGTCTTGCGGAGTAAATTTACGGTTGCCCTTCGCATTTTTTTTTGGTTTTAAAACATCAAACTCCTTTTCCCAAAAACGTATTAAAGACGTATTTACGTTAAAAGCCTTGGCTACTTCGCCAATACCATAATATCTTTTTTCTGGAAGTTGTATATGCATTAATCCAATGATTGATTTTCTTGTGATGCGTGTTTCAGTAAATTTTCAAACTCTATAGCAGAAAGGTTACCGTAGTAGAAATTAATAGGATTAATTCTGTCACCATCTTTCCAAACCTCATAGTGCAAGTGTGGAGCTTCAGATCTACCAGTACTACCTACAAAACCAATAATATCTCCTCTTTTTACTCTTTGCCCGGCAGTAACATTGTACTTGCTCATATGCGCATAAAGTGACAGGTAGCCATAACCGTGGTCTATGCGTACGTGTTTACCATAACCTGTAGAGCTAGCATCTGCTCTAGTAACTTTACCGTTACCAGATGCGTAAATTGGTGTTCCTCTAGGAGATGTAAAATCCATTCCCCAGTGCATTTTACGTACTTTGGTAAATGGGTCAGATCGCCAGCCAAAACCAGATGCCATACGTGTTAAGTCTTCGTTGCTAACTGGTTGTATAGCAGGTATTGCTTCTAAAAATTTTTCTTTTTCTTCGGCAAGTTTGGTAATTTCATCTAAAGATTTAGACTGTATTACCATTTGTTTTTGTATAATTTCTAATCGTTTAGTGGCATCAATAATCATTTCAGAATTGTTAAAGCCTTCTAGAGATTTGTATCTGTTTACGCCACCAAAACCGGCACGTCTTTGTTCTTCTGGTATTGGGTTAGCTTCAAAATATAAACGATATATGTTATTATCTCTGTCTTCTATATTAACCAATACTTGTTCCATTTGCTCCATTTTTTTGTTAAGCAATTCAAACTGAAACTCATAATTATGTAGTTCTCTTTGTAAAGAAAGTTCTTTGGGAGTATTAATTAAATTGGTATTTAATAGAAGTAGCAACCCTAAAAAACCCAATATTGCAGCACCCATAAACATTAGCGCTACGTTGCGAAATTTTTTAGACTTTTTATGCTCTATCTTTCTGTAAGATAGAGTGTCTGGATCATAATAATATTTAACTTGAGACATAAAGGGAATTTATCCTATTTTTGCACTTTTAATTTATCAAAACAAACAAATATAAAAATTGTTTTGCAGAAATAGTTAATTTTATAAAAAGCTTACCATTTTAGGGTGGTATAAGCTTTGTAATTTAATGTTATTTGCGTTAAATATAACGTTTTTTAACAAACTAGAGCAGCCAATTAAATTTACAAACATAGCAACAGATGAAATCTCAAGAAATAAGATCTCAGTTTTTAGAATTTTTTCAGAATAAAACACACAAAATTGTTTCTTCTGCCCCAATGGTCATTAAAGATGATCCTACTTTAATGTTTACCAATGCTGGGATGGTACAGTTTAAAGAGTTTTTTCTTGGAAATACTGAAGCCAAAAATACTAGAGTTGTAGATACTCAAAAATGTTTGCGTGTTAGTGGTAAGCATAACGATTTAGAGGAAGTTGGTAAAGATACCTACCACCATACAATGTTTGAAATGTTGGGTAACTGGAGCTTTGGAGATTACTTTAAAGAAGAGGCTATTGCTTGGGCTTGGGAATTGCTAACCGAAGTTTTTAAAATTGATAAAACAAGTCTTTATGTTACTGTTTTTGAAGGAAGCAAAGACAGAGATAATTTAGATATGGACCAGGAAGCATTAGATTTATGGAAAAAAATTATTCCAGAATCTCAAATTCTTTATGGTAATAAAAAAGATAACTTTTGGGAAATGGGAGATCAAGGACCTTGCGGACCTTGTTCAGAAATACACGTAGATATTAGATCTGCAGAAGAAAAAGCAAAAGTTTCTGGTGCAGACTTGGTAAATATGGATCATCCTGAGGTTGTAGAAATATGGAACCTTGTATTTATGCAATACAACCGTAAAGCAAACGGAGAATTAGAAAACTTACCTGCAAAGCACGTAGATACAGGTATGGGATTTGAGCGTTTGTGTATGGTAATGCAAGGTGTACAGTCTAATTATGATACAGATGTTTTTACTCCTATCATTAGAGAAATAGAGACTATTACCAATGCAGAATATAACAAAGAAGAAGAAATAAATATAGCAATACGCGTTATTGCAGATCATATTAGAGCTGTTGCTTTTTCTATAGCAGACGGTCAGTTGCCAAGTAATACAGGCGCTGGTTATGTTATACGTAGAATTTTAAGAAGAGCAATACGTTACGGGTTTACTTTTTTAAATACTAAAGAGCCTTTTATGTATAGGTTGGTAAATGTGCTAACTAATACTATGGGTGATGCTTTCCCAGAACTTAAAGAGCAAAAGCAATTAATAGAGAATGTTGTTAAAGAGGAGGAGCACTCTTTCTTAAAAACATTAGACCAAGGTTTGGTATTGTTAGATAGTGTTATTAACAACGCATCATCTAAAAATATAGATGGTAGAAAAGCATTTGAATTGTATGATACATATGGTTTTCCTATAGATTTAACTGCTCTTATTTTAAGCGAGCGCGGGTATACTTTAGATGAAAAAGGGTTTGAAGCAGCAATGCAAGAACAAAAAAAACGTTCTAGGTCTGCGTCTGAAGTATCTAAAGAAGATTGGGAAGTTTTATTGCAAGATGCAGAACAAGAATTTGTTGGGTATGATGCTTTAGAAACAAATGTACGTTTGGTAAAATACAGAAAAGTAACGTCTAAAAAAGATGGTGAGCAGTATCAGTTGGTATTTAATATAACTCCTTTTTACGCAGAGGGAGGCGGACAAGTAGGAGATAAAGGGTATTTAGAAGCACAAAACGGAGATGTTGTGTATATAGTAGATACTAAAAAAGAGAATAACGAAATTATTCACTTTGCTAAAAATTTACCTAAAAATACTACAGATACTTTTAAGGCTGTTGTAGATGTTAAACAACGTCAAAGAACAGCAAGT
Organism: Cellulophaga sp.; assembly: GCF_039943695.1. Taxonomy (NCBI): domain Bacteria; kingdom Pseudomonadati; phylum Bacteroidota; class Flavobacteriia; order Flavobacteriales; family Flavobacteriaceae; genus Cellulophaga; species Cellulophaga sp. The sequence continues at coordinate 88,378 of NZ_JBDVAA010000183.1, forward strand.
AACCATACAGCTACACACTTATTGCACCAAGCATTAAGAGAAGTTCTAGGTACACACGTGGAGCAAAAAGGTTCTGCTGTACACTCTAAATACTTACGTTTTGATTTTTCTCACTTTTCTAAAGTTACTGCAGAGCAGTTAAAAGAGGTAGAAGATTTTGTAAACGCAAGAATAGAAGGTAACTTACCTTTAGAGGAAAAACGTAATATACCAATGCAAGAGGCTTTAGATGCTGGTGCAATGGCATTGTTTGGAGAAAAATACGGAGATACGGTTAGACTTATACGTTTTGGGCAGTCAGTAGAACTTTGTGGAGGTACACACGTACAAAACACAGGAGATATTTGGCACTTTAAAATTAAGTCAGAAGGTGCAGTTGCTTCAGGCATACGTAGAATAGAAGCTATTACTTCTGATGCTGTTAAAGATTTTTATGCAGCTAATAGTGAAGTTTTAACAGGTATTAAAGAGGTATTAAATAATGCTAAAGATCCTGTAAAAGCTGTAACTTCTTTACAAGAAGAAAATAGCAAGCTTAAAAAAGAAATAGAGCAATTGTTAAAAGATAAAGCTAAGAACTTAAAAGGCGATTTATTAAACGAGTTACAAGATGTAAATGGCGTGCAATTTTTAGCTAAAAAAGTAGACTTAGATCCTGCAGGGATTAAAGATCTATGTTTTAATATGGGTGCAAACGCTACTAATATGTTCTTGCTTTTTGGAGCAGAGAACAATGGTAAAGCTACCTTGTCTTGTTATATATCTAAAGAATTAGCAGGCGAGAAAGATTTAAACGCGGGTACCATTGTACGTGAACTTGGTAAATACATTCAAGGAGGTGGCGGTGGCCAACCATTTTTTGCGACTGCAGGTGGTAAAAACCCTGGCGGAATTACAGAAGCTTTAGAAAAGGCAGTATCTTATATAAATTAAAATAGTGTATGAAACTACAAACTAAAGTACCACTTAAGCCAAGTACGTTTCAAATAGACTATTCTAGTAAGCTATTGTTATTGGGTTCTTGCTTTGCAGAGCATATTGGCAATAAGTTTACGTATTATAAAATGCAAGCCGCAACCAATCCGTTTGGTATTCTGTTTCATCCGCAGGCAATAACGCAGTTGGTAAACAATGCAGTTTTACAAGAAAAATACACAGAGGAAGATATATTTAAACAGAATGAGCGTTGGCATAGTTTCAACGCTCATTCTAGTTTAAGCACGCCATTAAAACAAGAACTACTACAAAATTTAAATACAGCAGTATTAAAAACTAAGTCTACTTTAGATACTGCTACACACGTGGTAATTACCCTAGGAACTGCTTGGATGTACAAACACTTGGAGTTAAGTAAAGTAGTTGCAAATTGTCATAAAGTGCCACAAAAAGCCTTTAAAAAGCAATTGTTAACCGTGGCAGAGGTAGAGAATAGTTTACAAGAGCTTATTACATTGGTAAAAAGTGTAAATGCTAATGCTAAATTTATTTTTACGGTTTCTCCTGTTAGGCATATAAAAGATGGTTTTGTAGAAAATCAGCGTAGTAAATCTCATTTGCTAACCGCTGTACATAACACCATAGAATTAGAAAAAAATAGAGGTACTACTTTTTATTTTCCTAGTTATGAAATTATGATGGATGAGTTACGTGATTATCGATTTTATAAAGAAGATATGGTGCACCCAAGCAAATTAGCTGTAGATTATATTTGGGAAAAGTTTACTAGTGTGTGGTTAACTAAAAAGGCCTTAGAAACTACTGAAAAAGTAGGCGCTGTACAAAGAGGATTAGAGCATAGACCTTTTAATTCGGAATCAGAGCAACATCAGAAGTTTTTAAAAAATATTCAAGAAAAAATTACGTATCTTCAAAAAGAATATCCTTTTATTTCGTTTTAATTATGAAGAGAATCCTTGTAGGAATTATTATTGTTTTAGTGGCTTTACTTGTATTTAAAACTTGTTCAGATAAAAAAGAAGAACAATCTATATTACAAGAAAACTCAATGTTAATACAGCAGCAAATACAAAATGTATCTAAGCTTGTAGTAACCGAAGGTCACTTTGCAGAGGTGTATAATTACAAAGATTCTCAACAGCTTTTTGGGCCGCTAATTACAGCAGAAAAAAAAGCATTGGTTGTAGTAAATGCAGATGTTACTGTTGCTTATGATTTAAGTAAAATTGTTTTTAATGTTGATGAAGAAAACAAGGTGTTGCAAATAACAAGCATACCAGAACCAGAAATAAAAATAAGTCCAGATTACGAATATTATGATGTTACAGCAGACTTTTTAAATCAGTTTGATGCTAATGATTATAATAAAATAAAGAAAAACGTAAAAGCATCATTATTTAAAAAAGTTGAAAAATCTACCTTAAAAACAAATGCTAAAAATAGACTTTTAAGTGAGCTGTCTAAGTTTTATGTATTAACAAATTCTTTGGGGTGGACATTACAATACAATGACAACCCAATTAATAAAATTGAAGAGTTAAACTACATTAAAGAGTTAGAGTTACAATAACTTATACAACCAAACTTTTATCTACCAGTTCCAGTCCGTCATCTATTAAATGTCCTACCTTAGGGTTGTTTTGTTTTACAGTTTCTAAGTGCTGTATAATTTCGGAAGCAAAATCCTCGTCATTATTAGATTTGGCTAATTCATACAATTCTACAGGCAACAACCAATCTGTTGGGTAGTTGTTTTTTACTTCCTGAAAAACTTTGTTTCTAGAGATTGTAATATTAGTGCCTTCTCTAAACTCACGTACTTGTTTGTATAAATTTTCAAGCAGTGTTTTTGCTTCTGTTTGTTTAGGTTTAATAGTTTCTTCAGTAATGCTATGTGTAATTAAATCAAAACTATGTAGATCTGCAGGGCCATTAAAGGCAGAAACAATGTTTTCGCCCACTGCCATATGGTATAATCCCCATTCTGGTTTAAACAGTATAGTTTCTCCTTGTGTAACAGTACAGTTTTCAAAAGTAATAAGAACAATTTCCCCTTTTAGGTTTCGTGTTCCAGTTATAATACTTCCTTTAACTTTAATGCCGCCAACAAATTCTAAGGTAATGGTTTGTCCTTCAAAAATATTATAAGCTTTTAAGTCGCGCGGACTCATATCTTCAATGGCTAAATTAATGCCTTTTAGTTTGCCAATAGGAGAGCCAAAGCCATCTGCGTGGTGTTTTGTGCTGTGGCCAACCAATTCTTTTTCTCTGTAAGACAAAGCTGTTTTACCAGTAGTTTGTATGTAGCTAGGTTTTCCTTTATGAGTAATTACATTTGTAAATACACCAGATATTTGCAAGCCTGTGCTAAGTTCTACAGTTCCTAAAGCATTAGAGTCTATAAGTTTATTAACGCCATCTAAACCACCAGTGCGTAAAGCCATTGTGTTGGCAAACTCTTCTAAAACCTGACTTAAAAAAGCAAAGTCTGGTGTTACAAAAAGCTGAGGTTGAGGTTGTGTAATATCAAAAGATTTATGAGCAGCTTCACTAGAGTATTCTAATTTTTTAACTTGGTCTGTCATACACCAAGCACTTTCTCCTATAGAAGAAAGTAAACCAGCACCGTAAATTTTAGGATTTTCAGTAGTGCCTATTAATCCGTACTCTACGGTCCACCAGTGTAAATTACGAATTAACGCCATTTCACTAGGTTCGCCCATATTTTGTTGTAAATCTTCTACGTGTTTTTCTGCTTTTTCTATTTCTTTTTCATCAGATCCAGCAGCTTCCTTTATAATAGATAAATGCCTAACAGCTTCATACAGCTCATAATCTTTTCCGCTAGATATTGCTTTGCATCCTATTTCTCCAAATCGTCTTAAATACTCTGCGTATTCAGGATTTGCAATAATGGGAGCGTGGCCAGCACCTTCATGAATAATATCTGGAGCAGGTGTATATTCTATGTTTTCTAATTGTCTAATGTCAGACGCAATAACCAATACATTGTAAGCTTGGAACTCCATAAAAGCAGAAGGAGGTATAAAACCATCTACAGCAACAGCAGCCCATCCTATTTCTTGTAAAATACGGTTCATACCGTACATATTAGGAATGTTTTCTATAGAAATACCTGTCTTTTTTAAACCTTCTAAATAAGATTTATGGGCAACTTTACTTAAATAATCTACATTTTTACGCATAACATAACGCCAAACAGCTTGGTTTACTGGAGTGTAATCCTCATAGTTTTGTGGTTTTATATATTGTTTTAAATGCGTTGGTAGTTTATCTAATATGTAATTGCTTGTGTAAGACATTGCACTTTATGTTAGGTATTAACTTAATGGCAATAAAGATACAAAATTGGAAAATGATTTTAGTTTTATTTAGTTGAAATAAGCATTAATAACGAAGAATAAGTTTTGAGTTTTAAGCAAAAAAAACCGCTATAAATAGCGGTTGTAATTTTTATTTAGATGCTAACTCTGGCGGATAAGCTTCTAGTATCTGAGAAACAAACTCTTTAATACGTTGTTCCTTTTTTTCTATGTTACTAGTGTTGTTTAAGGTTCCAATACCACGGCCTTGCCAAACTAGCTCTTTATTTTTAGCGTCAATTAAGTCTATATATAAAGATCCTTCTGTACTTGTAGAAACATTACTTCTGTTAAACCCGTTGCCAAAATAATAAGGATTCCAGCCCCAGCCAAAGCCTCCGCCCCAATAGTTATTGTAAATATCTACACGTTCTTTTTCTTTGGTAAAAATACTTACTAGAATATCTGGTGTTGCAGATTTTACAAAGCCTCTAGAACTCATTTCAGCATCAATAGCTTTTAGAATTCTTTTTTTATCTAGGTCAGATATTTGAGCTTTATCTATGCCTGTTTTATAAAAAGCATATGTTTTGTAAGTGTTAAAACTTGCTTCCTTATCGTAGTCAGACAATACGCGTACAGACGTACAAGAGCTAAAAAGAACCAGAGCAAGTACTGGTACTAATGCTAACTTTAATGCTTTCATATTTTTGATGTTTTTAGTTTGTATAAATAGCACAAAAACTGTGCCGTTACTTTATAAACGCCTAATAATAAGCTGTTTTAATTTATTTTTGAGTATTTGTTTTAGTATTGTAACCATAAGGACAGTGTCTGCAACCGCTTTCGCAACAGTATCCTCTTCTTTTGTGGTATTGCTCTGTAAATACTCTGTAACCCTCTTCAGATAAATAATAGTCGCCTTCTATAGGTTGAAGATTTTTTTTCATATCGGTAAAATTACGAGTTTTTGCGTTAAGTATGTAAAACCGTAATTGTTAAAAGTTAAAAATAGTTGGTAGTCGGTGTTTTCAGTTATTAATCGTTTTAAGTCTTAAAAATGGTATAGTTTCTGTACTAAGTTGTTAAATTTGAAAATGTTAATTAATAAGTACGTATGATTTTAGTTTCAAAACTATTCTTTAGAAAAAATTATGTAGGCCTATCTTTATGGCCTTTTATAATTTTAAAGAGTGATGCGCTAAGGGATGATGACTCTTTAATTAATCACGAAAAAATACACTTAAGGCAGCAATTAGAACTTTTAGTTTTGCCTTTTTATATATTGTATTTGCTAGAGTTTTTAATTCGTTGTTTGTTTTATTGGGATAGTTATAAGGCTTATCAGAATCTTAGTTTTGAAAGAGAGGCTTATTATAATGAGGATAACCCTAATTATTTAAATGAACGTAAACCCTTCAGTTTTATTAAATATCTTTGGCGCTGAAAATTATAAAACGTGAAAGTTTTAAATCAGCAAGTACGACTTCCTATTTTATCAGAAAAAAAGATATCACTCTGTATTAAGAGAGAAGATACGCTACACCCTTTTATCTCTGGTAATAAGTTTAGAAAATTAAAGTATAATTTACTGCACGCTAAAGAAATAAAAGCAACAACACTTTTAACTTTTGGTGGTGCGTACTCCAATCATATTGCGGCAACTGCCTATGCAGGAAAAGAAAACGGTATAAAAACCGTTGGTATAATTAGGGGAGAAGAATTGGTAAATAAATGGCAACATAACCCAACTTTGGCTTTTGCTAAAGAAAACGGAATGGAGTTTAAATTTATAAGTAGAGAAGCTTACAGACAAAAAAATAATTCTGAATTTTTAACCAATTTGCAGTTAGAGTTTCCTGATAGTTTTGTGTTGCCAGAAGGTGGTGCTAATGACTTGGCTGTAAAAGGTTGCGAAGAAATATTGACAGAAAGAGATACTGATTTTAATGTGGTGTGCAGTGCTGTTGGTACAGGTGGTACAATAGCAGGTATTATAAATTCTGCAAATAAGAATCAATTGGTTTTGGGTTTTCCGGCGTTAAAAGGTGATTTTTTAAAAGAAGATATTTGTAAATTTGCTAATAACACAAATTGGGAGCTTATAAATAGCTATAATTTTGGTGGTTATGCAAAGGTAACATCAGAATTAATAAATTTTATAAACTCTTTTAAAAATGAAACCAAAATACCTTTAGATCCAGTGTATACGGGTAAAATGGTTTATGGTATTTTAGATCTAGTACGTAAAAATTATTTTGCACCTGGCACTAAAATTGTAGCAATACACACTGGCGGATTACAAGGAATAAAAGGAATGAATAGTTTATTACTAAAGAAAAAATTACCTCTTATAAATGAATAATAATACACAAAAAAATAGTTTAAGGTTAATTTATAAAGCAGGAATAATAGTGTTGCTTGTTTTTTTTGCAAGTTGTAAAGCTAAAAGAAGTGTTACCAAAAGGTCTCATAAAAAAGTATCTACAGTTACGCCTAAAAGTAATTCTAACAATGGTAACGCTCTTTATGGTTTGCCAAAAGATGAAGGTAAATTTGTAAGTTTTGCTATAGAAAATACAGACGATTATATAAATACATTTGCTGCAATAGCTCAAGATGAAATGAAAACTTATGGAATACCCGCAAGTATAACTATTGCACAAGGTATTTTAGAAAGTGGATCTGGAAAAGGAGAATTGGCACGTAAAACCAATAACCATTTTGGTATAAAATGCCACACTGGTTGGGAAGGAGATTTTGATTATCATGATGATGATGAAAAAGGGGAGTGTTTTAGAAAATACAACCACCCAATGTACTCTTTTAGAGATCATAGCTTGTTTTTAACAACAAGAGGTAGGTATTCTTCTTTGTTTGATTTACGCGCTAATGATTACAAAGGATGGGCTAAGGGATTAAGAAAAGCTGGTTACGCAACAGATCCTAAATACCCGCAAAAGTTAATTTACTTAATTGAAAAATATGACCTTCATAAATATGATGGTAAGCATAAAGCAGTGCGTACAGCTCCAAAAGAATATGTTGTAAAAAAGCATAAGGTAGAGGCAGGTGAAACACTGTATGCTATATCTAGAATGTATTTTATGGGAGTGCCAGAGTTAATGAAACTAAATAATTTAAAAAATACAAACCTAAGCGTAGGTCAAGAACTTATTGTAAAATATACTAAAAATTAAATCTTAAAAATGATTTATAAAAGAAGCAGTGAACTTTTTAACGAAGCTAAAAAATACATTCCAGGTGGTGTAAATTCTCCTGTAAGAGCTTTTAATGCAGTTGGTGGTGAACCAATTTTTGTAAAGGAAGCAAAAGGAGCATATTTGTATGATGAAGACGGAAATAAAATTATAGATTATATAGCATCTTGGGGACCATTAATTTTAGGTCACGCTTATGATCCTGTAATAAATGCTGTAATAGAAAAAGCAAAAAAAGGAACCTCTTTTGGTATGCCAACAGAGATAGAAACAGAGTTAGCAAAACTAGCAGTTTCTATGGTTCCTAATATTGATAAAATTAGATTTGTAAATAGTGGTACAGAAGCTTGTATGAGTGCCGTACGCTTGGCAAGAGGTTTTACTGGTAAGGACAAAATTATAAAGTTTGCAGGTTGTTATCACGGACATTCAGATTCGTTTTTAATACAAGCGGGTAGTGGAGCTGTAACTTTTGGCAGTCCTAATAGCCCTGGAGTAACAGCTGGTACAGCTAAAGATACTCTATTGGCAACGTATAATGATTTGGCAAATGTTACCTCTTTAGTAGCAGCTAATAAAGGAGAAATAGCAGCAATAATAATAGAGCCAGTGGCAGGTAATATGGGCTGTATAATTCCGTCTAAAGAATTTATTACTGGTTTAAGAGAACTTTGTACAAAAGAAGGTATTTTATTAATTTTTGATGAAGTAATGACGGGCTTTAGGCTGGGTAGAGGCGGAGCTCAAGAAGTACTGGGTATAGATGCAGATATTGTAACTTTTGGTAAAGTTATAGGTGGTGGTTTACCTGTTGGTGCATTTGCGGCTCGTAATGAAATTATGGATTATTTAGCGCCTAATGGACCTGTATACCAAGCAGGTACTTTAAGTGGTAATCCTTTAGCAATGAGTGCTGGTTTGGCTATGTTAACAGAGTTAAATAATAATCCTGATATTTTTAGAAGTTTAGCAGACAAAACAGAATATTTACACAAAGGATTAAAAAAAGCTTTGGATAAAAAAGGAATAGCATACCAAATAAATAGGTTTGGAAGTATGATTTCTGTACATTTTACAGATGAACCTGTTGTAGATTTTGCTTCTTCGGCGAAAGGAAATAATGATACGTTTAAAAAGTATTTTCACGGAATGCTAGATAGAGGTGTTTATTTGCCCCCAAGTGCTTTTGAAAGTTATTTTTTAAATGATGCATTATCGTATAAAGATCTAGATGATACTATTGCCGCTCTTGAAGACTTAGAGTTGTAATAAAATAATTATATAATAAAAAAAAGGAGCCAATATTGGCTCCTTTTTTTTATTAAGACCTAATGGTCTTATTTCGCTTTTGCATCATTTGTCTTCTGTTTACTTTTCTTTTTTCAGGAGAATGATGTCTTTTTTTATGTACTTTATTCCACTGTGCATATTGGTCTTTAGATAAAATTTTCTTCAATGTCTTTTTTTGAGCTATTTGCAGGTCTAACTTTTCGTTAGTCATTGCAAATTTTTCATTAGAAGTTAATTTTTTGTCAGCTTCTTTTCTTGCTTTTCTTTCTTCTGCTTTTTGATGAAATAATTCAGCATTTTTTAAATTCAGCTTTTCAATTTTTGATTGTTGTTCTTCTGATAAATCTAGGGCAAGTGTCATTTTTTTAGTTTGCAAAATAGCTCTTTGTTCAGGAGTAAATTTTGCCATTTTATGCATAGCTCTTTTACCGTCTTTTCTCTTATGCATTTTGTGTTTTGCATCTTTAGATTTTTTCTTGCTTTCTTGTGCCGATATAGTTAAAATGCCTAGCATTAAAACCATTACAAATGTTATTTTTTTCATATTACTATTTTTTATTGTTTAGTATTTTGACTTTCAATTTTTAAAATAGTTTAATCTAAAATTTGTTTTTGGCAGCATTTTAACATTGGGTTAGGTATAAAAAAAAAGTCTGAAACCATATGGTTTCAGACTTTTTCTGTATTAAAAATAATACGTTTACTCTTCTTCAGTTAACTGTACAATTAAGTCGTTACTGTTTGTGTTCTCTTCAATATTTTGAAGCTCTACCGTGTTGTTATTTTCTTCTAAAACGTTTTCGTTGTCAACTTGTACATAGGCAAAAATTGCTACAACTAAACAAGAAAAATAAACTAAGCTTTTAAGTTTGTATGACATAAGATTTGGGGTTTTTATATCGGTTCTATAACAAAGATACCTAGGTTAATGAATTAATTATAACTCTTGTTGTATAACAACCGCTTTTTGGTTGTGAAACAATTGTTTTTTGTTGTTTGTCTCTTGCAATATATTAAAAAAAATGGATAAACAAGATAAAGTACATCATTTTATAGATGAAATACACGTTTAATTGTGATTTTAGCTTTATTTGTTGTGTAGCTGTTTTTTAGTGTAGTGTGTTGCTATTAAGTATGTTGCATAAAAAAGGCTGTAATGTAAATTACACTACAGCCCTTTAATAATAAAGATGATATATTCTTATTTAGGATCTAAAATAGATTCTATTCTTTCTTGTATATCTTTTAAGTGAGCTCTTCTAATACCGCTAGAATTTGAAGCAGCAGATTTTACAGAACGTTGCAGCGTTTGTAATTCAGCTCTTACTACAGCTCTAATATCAGACTGACTAACATTTACAGCTGTACCAAACCTAGATGATTTAGGGTTTACTGTCATTAGGTACTCCATACGATCTACATAAGCACGTTGTAAATTACGTCTGTATGTATCTATAGATCTTCCTGTGCTTAACTCTTTCCAAATGCCTTTTCTTACGTCAGCCATCATTGTAGTTAAGTTGTAGGCTTTAGATCCGTTTAAAGCTTCGTTTTCTATTATACGAGCCATTCTACCAGTATCTAAAAGATTATTTAACGTTCTAGACTGTGTATTTCTAATACGTTCAACAGCACCAGCATTTTCAATTTTGTTTAAAATATTGTTGTCTAACAACCAAGTAGGTGTAGCAAACAATTGTTTATGTAAAAACTGAATTGCTCTTTTTTGTTTTTCTTTAGCTACGTGAGAGTACACATCACCTTCTTGATCATATGTTTTGTAATCTTCATATACGCCACCTACGTTGTTAGATACGTGACCCATATATCTGTTATATTGTCCTAAAACTTGTCCATATAATTCATCTAAATCATCATAAGACTTGCCATCTTCTGCTGTCCATTTAATTAAGTTAGGTACAATTCTTTTTAGGTTAGCAATACCATAACTACTAGCTTTCATTGCATCATCACCTAAATCTTCGGTTTGTGAACTTGGATCTATAACCCCAAATTGTTGTCTTCCAAAACGATAAAGAGGATCACCAGCGTGCTTTAAAATCCAGCTATCTAAAGTTTTCTTTTCTTCTTTAGCAGATTTGTCTAAAATAGGACGGTAACCCCAACTAATAGAATATTTGTCATAAATACCAATATTTGGCATTAAAGCAACACCTTCATCTCCTGGTTGTGCTATGTAATTAAAACGTGCATAATCCATAATTGATGGTGCGGTACCATATTTTTTTGTGAAAGATGCAGAGCGTAAAGAATCTACAGGGTACGCAGCACTACTTCCCATGTTATGAGGTAAGCCTAAGGTGTGGCCAACTTCATGAGAAGATACAAAGCGTATTAACCTACCCATAACTTCAGTTTTAAACTCAACACCTCTTGCATCTGGATTAATAGCTGCGGTTTGAATAAAAAACCAGTTACGTAACAATGTCATTACGTTGTGGTACCAATTAATATCAGATTCTAAAATTTCACCAGTTCTTGGGTCACTTACGTGAGGACCATTTGCATTTGGAATTGGAGAAGCTAAATACCTTACAACAGAATACCTAACATCTTCTGCAGACCATTCTGGATCTTCTTCTGGAGTAGGTGGTGTTTTTGCAACTATAGCATTTTTAAAACCAGCAGCTTCAAAAGCAACTTGCCAATCTTCTATACCTTGCTTAATAAAAGGAACCCATTCTTCTGGAGTAGCCCTGTCTATGTAATAAACTATTTGCTTTTTAGGCTCTACAAGTTCACCTCTTTTAAATTTTTCTAAATCTTCATCTTTAACTTCTAATCTCCAACGATCTAAATAAGTTACAGATTTACTTTTTTGAGCATCCAAACCATAATCTACTTGACTACGAGCAAACCAGCCTACACGTTCGTCAAAATAACGTCTTTTCATTGGGTTGCTTGGAAGCAAAATCATAGAGTTATTAATCTCTAATGTAATAGACCCTAACGCAGAGTTAGATGGTGGGTTGCCAGCAAAGTATGTTTTTACGTGTCTAGCTTCAATATTTAAAGGGTAACTTTTAACACTTTCAATATAACTTCTACTATCATCTAAACGACTAACCTTGTATTGTTTTCTGTTACGCTCTGGTAAACCTAATGTTTTTACATCTTTCTGAAAAAAGTCATTAATTTGTATAACAGTTGTAGGGTTTAGAGAATCTTTTTTTATCGCTTTAATATCAAAAGAATATAAAACAGGCTCTAAGTTAGAGTTCATTACAGCTTCATGTACAGGTAGTTTTTCATCTGCAACAATGTTTGTAGACATAATGCGTAGAAGAACTTTTTTGTCTTTTTTCTCCCAACGTAACATTTGAGTGTTAATTTTTCCGCCGCCAAAACCTAATCCGGTTGCTGTTTTTGCTATTCTGCTAACCATTAACATTTCTTTGTTAAACAAAGAATCTGGAATTTCATAATAACGTTTGTCGTCTACAGTGTGTACATTAAACAAACCAGTGTCTGTTTTAGCATCTTTGGTAATTACCTTGCTGTAAGGTAAAATAGCTCCTTTTTTTGGTTTTGAAGCTGGAGCTTCTGTTTTAGCATTTTTCTTGCTTTTCTTGTTCTTCTTTTTAGATTGAGCTTCTAAATTGGTAAGAGAACCAAATAGAAAAACAGCTAATAGAAGTTTGGTGAGTAAACTTTTAATCATTGTTAGTTTGAGTTAATTTTTTGAATAAAAACAAATAACCGCAAAAAAATCCTAATTCTATGTTAATAATATCATAACAATATAATAGGTAGAGCAAACTTGTTTTGATTTTAAGTAGATGATAATCAGCTATTTATGTAATAAATTAACACAACTTAACATTTGTTAATTAAATTACGATTTAATGATTATTATGTTAAAATTTTACATTTATTGTAACTTTTGAGGATTTTTTTCGTCTATTTATATAACAATCAACAACAAATAGGAATTACAATATCTCTTTGTAGGATTGAATTAGTCGATTGAATAGCCTTTGCTTTGCAGAGGCTATTCTATTTTTAAAAAAGTATTGGTAGTATAAATTGATAAAGTAAAATTAATAAGCCTACAGCAATTAAATTTAAAATAATACCTACTCTTGCCATTTGTTTAACTTTAATATAACCGCTAGCAAAAACTATAGCATTTGGTGGTGTAGCCATTGGTAACATAAAAGCACAGCTACTGGCCATTGTAACAGGTATAAGTATGTGTAGCATTGGAATGTTTAACCCAATTGCAATACCAGCAACAATTGGTGCTAAAACTGTTATTAAAGCTACGTTGCTCATAAGCTCTGTCATAAATAACATTAATAATATTAAAAGCGATACAGTAAAAAAGATATTTATATTACTACTAGATATAGCCTCTGTTACTGTGGTTACAATACCTGTGGTAGCCATACCATTTGCAAGAGCTAAGCCTCCACCAAATAATACTAAAATTCCCCAAGCAAGTTTTTCTGTGTCTTTCCAATTTAAAATAAAATCTCCTTTTTTTAAATTATAGGGTACTGCAAATAAAGATACGGCAGCTATCATACTAATTCCAGTATCAGACAATCCTAAATTGGGGAAAATGGAGTTTATTAATGTTCTAAAAATCCATAGAAAAACGGTGATTCCAAATATTATAAGAACCATTTTTTCTCTTTTATTAATAGATCCAAGTTTTTCTAATTCTAAATTAATAACATCTTTAGATGCAGAAAACTCTAGTTGCTTGTTAGGAAACATCCATTTTACAAGGACAAAGTAAATTACAGTTAGCAGTACAATTGAAAATGGCAAGCCAATAATCATCCATTTTAAAAATGATATTTCAATACTGTATTGTTCCTCTAACAACCCTATTAAAACCGAATTTGGAGGTGTGCCAATAATGGTTGCAATACCACCGGCATTGGCAGAAAAAGCAATGCCAAGCATTACACTTAGGGCAAAGTTTTTATCACTTTTTGTAAAACCATCTTCATCATTAACAAGTAATTTTATAACAGATACTGCTATGGGTAGCATTACAACTGTACTAGCGGTATTGCTAATCCACATACTTAGTGTAGCAGTAGCAATCATAAAACCTAAAACAACTTTATTAGGTGTTGTACCTGTAATTTTAATAATATTTAAAGCAATACGTTTATGTAGGTTTACTTTTTCTAACGCAAGCGCTAAAATAAAACCACCAAAGAATAAAAAAATAATTTTATTGCCATAGTTAGCACCTACTGTGTTTAATGGCATTATATTAAGTATAGGAAATAAAATTAAAGGTAATAGTGCAGTTACAGAAATAGATACCGCTTCTGTAATCCACCAAATAACCATCCAGGCAGCAACGGCTAATACAGCATCTGCTTTTGTAGATAGTATTGTTATTGGAAAAAAAAGAATACAGATAAATACCAAAGGACCTGCTATAAGTCCTATTTTTTTACTAATTGCCATAGTTTACCATACTTATAAGTATACAAATATAGAGTTTGAGAACAAACCTGAAAGAAAAGTGAGTACTAGCTGATACATTATCAATATAAAATTAATTTTCTTTAGCTAATTGCACCATTTCTAAAGTTGTTTGGTACAGCGGTTTTTTTTCCATTTTACTCTTTAACCAAGCGTAAAAACTCATTACAAAAATGTCTTCTTTTTCTTTTCCTACCCACTCAAAAGAACTTTGCACTTTTTCTTTAAACTTATCTGTTAGTAATTGTGATGGGTCTTTATAATACAGTTCTATAAAAGATAGATATGTAATTGCTCGGTGCTGATTTATTTGTTTTAAATATTTAAAGTAATTTCTTTTAAAGCTAAGCAGTCTAGATTCTACTAGGTTAATGTTATTAAGCTCTATGTGTAAAATAATTTCTATTAAATTCTTTTTAATAACCCAGTCTTTACCAGCCTTACTCTCGTAATAATTATCTGTATGGTAAAATTTAGAAAAAATTTGTTGAGCCTCTTTAAACCTTCCTGCTTGTATATAAAAGGTGCTTAAGCCTAAATGTATTTTAAGTAAGGAGTCTATATCATTGTGTTTGCTATTTATGTGTTGTTCTAAAATGCCAATGGCTTTATTTTGTTGGTTGGTATAATTGGTATTTAATGCGAGTAAAAATTGATGCTTTAATTTAAAGGCGTTATAATACTTGCTTTTATTGGCTAACATTTGTGCTTCCATTTGTTTTAGATAATGTAAAGAGTCGTTAAACTTTTTGTTTCTAAATAATGTATTAGCAATTAAAAACAATACTTCTATATGGTAATACAGTTGTTTACTAGCGCTTTTATGTGTTTTTAAAATAGCGTAGGTTTTTATAATAAAAGGTTCTGTTTTTAAATAATCGTTGGTAACAAAAGCAGGTATGCTAACTAAGGTTATTAATTGGTATAAAGATTTAAAAGACAAAGACTCAGTTATATTTATTTGGTGATCTTGCAGTGTGTTTTTTAATAAGGTTTCAATATCTATAACATCTCCTTTATAAGTGATGTTGTTTAGTGTTTGTCGCATTTTAGCATACACTATATTTAATTGGTCCTCTAGCAATAGGTTTTTTTGGTTGATTTTAAATTTAGAGATAATACTATTAATATGTATATCTGGTATTGCGTAAGCATACTGAATTTTGGTATGATATATCTCGTTTAAAATAGCAAACAAATAATGAGTCTCTGCTAAAACTTCTGCTTTGTCTAATATTTTATAAGCAAGCTTGTATTGTTTGTTGTGCAAAAAGGATCTAGATGCTAATATGTACTTTATAATCTGCATATCTACAGAGTTCTCTTCCTCTAGGTTAATATTGGCTATAAAATCTATTAAAGAGTTGTGCAGGCGTTTTCTTAAAGCGTGGTAAGCATTCTTCTTATTTGTTTGGTATAGTTGCAGACAAATTTCTGTAGATGATAAGTCGTTTTGCTGAAGAAGTTTAAATAACTGAATGTTTTTAATGTCGCTACGTTTGTTCTTTTTTTTTAGATAAAGTACAAATTGTTGTTGCTCTTCTGCGGTTAATGTAGTTATTATTAAGTTTAAATCTGTCATTTAATCGTCATTAAAAATCTAAAATAGATTATAAATATAGGCTATTTTGCTATTTTTAAATAAAATATATCGTCAGTTTTTTGCGTAAGTTGTGTTGTTGTGGGTTTTAAATCGTCACATATTTGTACCGTAATCAAAACACAAAAATTATGGATTATCAAACAAATGTTTCAGTAGAAAAAGAATTAAAATCAAAAAAGAAGAAAGATAAAAAAGTGTACGACCAAAAACCAACCTCTGCTTTTATAGGAGCCGCTTGGACATCTTTATTTGTAGGAATGGTTGCCTTTTGTATAGGTTTATGGAACGCAGATATGCTTTTAAATGAAAAAGGATACTACTTTACAATTTTACTTTTTGGATTATTCTCTGTTATATCTGTACAAAAAGCAGTGAGAGATAAGTTAGAGGATGTACCTGTTACAGATATTTATTATGGTATTAGTTGGTTTGCAGCAGTGGCATCTATAGTATTATTAGTTGTTGGTTTATGGAACGCAGATTTGCTATTAAGTGAAAAAGGATTTTATGGAATGTCTTTTTTATTGAGCTTATTTTCTGCCATTGCAGTACAAAAAAACACAAGAGATGTACAGTACATAAACCGCAATGATAAAAATGAAGACTAATTAAATAATACTTAAAAATTAAAACAAACAAGGTTATTTGTTTTGATGACGGTTATTATTTAACCAAAAACAGCGTTACTTTTACAGTAACGCTGTTTTAAATTTATAGGTAAATGGGTTTTAAGCTATTTCTACAAACAAACCATCATCTGTTTTGTTGACTTTAGCAACACCATTTTTGGTTAATTCTTTAATAGTTTTATCCCATTTTTTATTACTTAAACCAGAAGTAGACTTTAATTCTTCTAACGGTAATTTTTCGGCTTTTTTAAGAATAGCTAAAACCGCTTTTCCTTCATCACTTAAAGCAACAGTTTTACGCTCTGGCTTCATTTGAGGAAAAAACAATACCTCTTGTATAGATTGGTTGTTGGTTAAAAACATAATTAACCTATCCATTCCTATTCCCATGCCAGATGTAGGAGGCATACCGTATTCTAAAGCACGTAAAAAGTCCTCATCAATAAACTCCGTAGCTTCATCATCACCTTTTGCAGCAAGTTTTAATTGGTGCTCAAAACGCTCTCTTTGGTCTATTGGGTCGTTAAGTTCAGAATAAGCATTTGCAATTTCTTTACCACAAACCATAAGCTCAAAACGTTCTGTAAGTTCTGGGTTATCTCTATGCTCTTTACATAACGGACTCATTTCTTTAGGATAGTCAGTAATAAATGTAGGTTGTATGTAGTTGCCTTCACATTTTTCGCCAAAAATTTCATCAATAAGTTTTCCTTTACCCATTGTAGCATCAACCTCTATTCCCATACCTTTAGCGGCTTCAAAAATTTCGGTTTCAGTTTTACCAGTAATATCAAAACCAGTAAAATGCTTAATAGAGTCTGCCATTGTTACACGTGCATAAGGCGCTTTAAAATTAATTTTATGTTCGCCAAATGTAGCTTCACTTGTACCGTTAACAGCAATTGCACAATGTTCTAGTAATTTCTCGCAAAAATCCATCATCCAATTATAATCCTTGTAAGACACATAAATTTCCATAGCTGTAAACTCTGGGTTATGTGTTTTGTCCATTCCTTCGTTTCTAAAGTTTTTAGAAAACTCATAAACACCATCAAAACCACCAACAATTAAACGCTTTAAATAAAGCTCGTTAGCAATTCTCATATACAACGGAATGTCTAAACTGTTGTGGTGTGTAATAAATGGTCTTGCCGCAGCACCACCAGGAATAGGCTGTAAAATTGGAGTTTCCACTTCAAAATAACCAGACTCATTAAAAAAGCTACGCATTGCGTTAAACAATTTGGTACGCTTAACAAAAACCTCTTTAACGTGCGGGTTTACAACTAAATCTGCGTATCTACGACGGTAACGTAATTCTGGGTCGTTAAACTCATCAAAAACTTTACCTTCAGAATCTACTTTTGGTAACGGTAATGGTCGTAAAGACTTACTAAGCAATGTAAAGTTTTTAACCATTACTGTTTTTTCGCCAACTTGTGTTGTAAACAAATCGCCTTCAATACCAATAATATCGCCAATGTCTAGTAATTTTTTGTATACATCATTATACAAAGTTTTATCATCACCAGAACAAATTTCATCTCTGTTAAAATATACTTGTATTCTGCCTTCGCCATCTTGTAGCTCTGCAAAAGAAGCTTTTCCTTGAATTCTACGAGACATTAATCTACCAGAAATTACCACCTGTTTACCCTCTTCAAAATTCTCTTTAACTTGTTTAGAGGTAGTGTTTACTGGGTATAAGTCTGCAGGATATGGGTTAATGCCCATTTCTCTAAGCTTGCCTAATTTTTCCCTTCTGATAATTTCTTGTTCCGAAAGCTGCATATATCTATAATTAAGGCTGCAAATATAGTTACAAACTAGTAATCTATCAAAGTAGAAAGTGCATTAGCATACAAAGGTTTTTAATTTTTTACATTTTGATGTTAGCATATTGTAAATCATTAGTAATAAATGTGTTGTTTTTGGTTGATGAGCATTAGGTTATCAACCTAAAAACGAACCTTAAATAGTGTTTTATAATAAAATTGAAGAAAAACAGTAACAAATAGTGTTTTGGTGCGTCTTATAAATACATCAATCAAAATAATAATAAATGAGTTTTTGGAGAGTTTTATTGGCTATTTTATGTCCGCCTTTGTCTGTAATTGGTAAAGGATGCGGATCTATAGTTATTGTATTTTTATTGTGGTTATGTGGTTGGGTTCCTGGCACAATTGCAGCACTTATAATCTTGAATAATCCGGACAGATAATTGTATCTTTGTAGAATGAATAAAGAAGTATTTCTACAAGATTTAGGACAAAAGGATTATAAAGAAACTTGGGACTACCAAGAAGATCTTTTTAAAGAAACTTTAGATATAAAGATTAAAAATAGGCGAGAAGATGCAGGTTTAAAAACACCTAATCACTTTTTGTTTGTAGAGCATCCGCATGTGTATACCTTAGGAAAAAGTGGGAATATGGCTAATTTGCTAATAGATGAAGAGCAACTGGCTAAAAAAAACGCTACTTTTTATAAAATAAATAGGGGGGGAGATATTACGTATCACGGCCCTGGACAAATAGTTGGTTACCCAATTTTAGATTTGGATAACTTTTTTACAGATATACATAAGTATTTACGCCTACTAGAAGAAATGGTAATTTTAACCTTAGCGGAATATGGCCTAAAAGCAGAACGCTCTAACGGAGAAACAGGAGTTTGGTTAGATGTAGGAACGCCTTTTGCGCGTAAAATTTGTGCAATGGGTGTGCGCGCTAGTAGATGGGTAACAATGCACGGTTTTGCTTTAAATGTAAATGCAGATTTAGGGTATTTTGATCTTATGATTCCGTGTGGAATAAAAGACAAAGCAGTAACATCTTTAAATGTAGAGTTAGGTAAAACTACAATTGACGAAGCAGAAGTAAAAAGTAAATTACTAAAGCATTTTACAGCATTGTTTGAAGCGGAAATGATTGCAAAGTAAACACAACTTAATTTATTTTATACACAATTAAAGAGTTGTCTAAGTCTTTAGCAACCAGTTCTAGCTTTTTGTCATTGTCTATATCGGCTAAGTCAATTAATGAACTCCCATAAACCGGAAAGTTCTGTATAGTTGCAGCATTGCTATCAAACAAATATATTTTCTGGTTCTGTAAATCTGTAACGCTAACGTATATTTTATTGTTAATGTAAAATATTTTTGGTTTACTGTACATACCTAGGTCTAGGGTTACTTTTTTACCTTTTATAGTAATTGTATTTTGGTCCATTAGTACCAATGTATTTGTGGTAGCATCTAAGCCGTGTTCTTTAATTAGATTAAATTTAGAAGCAGAAGTTTTGCCGTTAGTTGCTATTTGGTGTAAAACAGCAGTAGTATCTGTAACTGTAAATTTGTTTTTAAATAAAACTACATCGTTGTTAGAAAATGCAATTTTATTAGTTGTTTTAACTCGGACTTTACCAACTCGGTTTAAAATTTTAAGAGAACCATCTTCAAGCATAAATACGAGGTAATCTTTATTGCCAACAACAAAGTGGTTTGGCTTTTTTATAATAGAACTACTTGCTTCTGTGTATTTAAAACCTGTTACAATTTCTGCTTTGGCATTGTACATAAATACTTTTTTGCCTTGGGTTACAATAAATCTGTAATTTTTGTTGTTTTCATAATCAAATACTGCAAGGGCATTTAAATTTCCACCATCATAAGTTATAGAAAATGGCTCTACCGTTTCTCCATTTCTATCTAAAATTAAAAACTGATTACCTGTCGTAAACACAAACTGTAATCTACCGTTTTTGTATAGGTCTACTTGTGCTATTTTTCCTTGTATTTTACCTTCCAATTGTTTTTTCCACAATACTTTTCCGTCTGTAGAAATTAGATATAAATTATTTTCTATATCCTGTACTATAATTTCTTTTTTATTAGTTCTGTGGTTTTTTACAAATTGTGGTTCTGTAGCTAAATCATTATCTAACTGTACTGTAAAAATAGGAACAGTAGTATTAGCCTTAGTTACTTTATTTATTTTTTGAATAGTTATGTTGGTGTGGTAAAAGTTAGCGTCTGCAACCAACTGACGAGCATAAAAGTAATTGTCTAAATTAGGCTTGTTATTGCCTTTTGAAAATTTTGAAATAATAGCTTCCTCAAGCTTTTTAGAGTTACCAATTTCTAAAATTGAAGATTGTTTTGCCATAGTTTCTGTGGCAGATGTGTAAAGAGGCGTTTTGTTAAACGTAGTGCCTGCTTTGTAATTACTAATAATGTCTTGTAGGGTCTCAATTTCTTCAGTAAAAATAAAAGCATTACCTAAAATTGTGTAGTAATTGGCGCTAAACTCCTGTATTAAAGGATTAAAAATATCTGTTAAAACAGTGTTGTTATTTAATGTAATTATAGGATTGTCTTTGTTGCTAGCTTTTTTATAAGTACTTAGGTATTCATCAATATTATCAGCACCAAAAGTTTGTAATAAAATAGCTTTTTTAGATTTTGTGGTAATAATGGCTATTTCTTCTACTGTATTAAAAACAGAATCTATTTTAATGTCTTTGCTTAGGTAGTTTTTTCTGTTTTTAGCAAATATGTTATAGTTTGTAAAAGTATAAGATGTAATAGCCTCTGTTTGCTGCGGAGCGTATTCTTGTGCTCTGTTGGCAACAGCAGTTGTATTTTTAAATAGGCTTAAAAAATTTAAAATTGAATCATTAGACATTGTAACACCTGCTAAATTTAACTGGTCTTGTTTTGTGTTAATATCTAAAGATACCCAAGTAGTATTTTTTATTTCTTTTAAGCTATCTGTTTGTATTGTATTTTTTAGAAAAGGACTATGTTTTTGTTGTAAAAATAAGGTAGCAGTTTTGTTATTATTGGAAGCTTGGTATAGCTTACGAACATCTTTGTTGGTATTACCTTTTTTTAAGGTGCTTTCTATTAGACTTTTATCTGAAGAGAAAATAGTAAATTTATTATCCTTAACACTATAATAAGGTATACTATCTAATTTATACTCTTTATATGTTTTGTTATTTACAGAAATGTTGGTGCTTGTAGAGATACTATCTAAACTGGCTAAGTTTATAGAATCTTTAGTAACAAAATAAAAGTCTGTAGTTGTACTGTCATTGGTTATAAATGCTAAAAGACCTTTTGTATTTGGTTTTATATGGTTTAAGACGTTAGTAGCTTTTTTAAAACCTTTTAATTGGTTAGAGTTGGTAAAAAAACTTAGAAGCTCATTGTTTTTAATGTTGCTAGTTAAGCTGTTATAGTCGTTAATTTTTAACACAGTGTTTGTGTTAGTTGGTAAATAATCTAAAATAGAGGTTTTAGTTTGTTGTATGTTGGTACAGCCAATACAACATATAATTAAGAATAGAGTAGCAATTTTTAACTTCATACAAATACGACTTATAATAACAAAGTTAAATTAATTTACTTATAGCGGAAATTTTAATTGTTCAGGTAATTGTTTAAAGCTTTTACGGTGGTATTTGGTGAGTCCAAATTCTCTAATAGCTTCTCTATGTTCTTTAGTTGGGTATCCTTTATTTTTTTTCCAATTATACATAGGGAATTCCTTATGTATTTTTTCCATATACGCATCTCTGTATGTTTTGGCTAAAACAGAAGCAGCAGCAATACTCATATATTTAGAGTCACCTTTAACAATACACTCGTGCTCAATTTTTTTATACGGTTTAAACCGGTTACCATCTACAATTATAAACTCTGGTTTAGTAGTTAGTTTGCCAATGCTTTTATGCATAGCAAGTATAGATGCGTTTAAAATATTTATTTCATCAATTTTTTTAGGATAAATATGAGCAACGCCAAAGCAAATGCCTTGTTCTTCTATAATAGGTTTTAAAAGTTCTCTTTTCTTTTCAGAAAGGAGTTTAGAGTCGTTTAATATCTCATTTTTAAAACCTTCAGGTAAAATAATTGCAGCAGCAGTAACAGGGCCGGCTAAGCATCCACGGCCAGCTTCATCGGTACCGGCTTCATTTATTAATTTGTAATAAGCTTTTAGCATAAAAAGATCTAAATATTGAAAAGGTAAAATTAAGAATTTTTCAAAGCTAGGCTTTAAATGCTTAATTATAGAGTGGTTTTAATTGACTAAAACATATCTTTAACATTTAATAAATATCTAAAAGATATAATTTGTTAATATATAAAATATTATCTATATGTGATATATGAACAAATGACATTTATTATATATTTTTTTGTTCTTTTTGTAAGATTTTATCTTCATTTTTTATGGAATAAATTTTATGTTTTTCTTATGAATTAGCTGTTATTTGATGATAAAATTAAGTTTTTGTTTGTTTATTTATATTTTTTTTAATTATTATTTATTTTTAATCTTTTTTTTAACATAAGTTGGTTCCGTTAACGGTAATTTCTTGGAATCTTAACCATTTATTAAGAGTTTTGTTGGGTACTAACTCAAAAAAAATAATAAATGAGAACGAAAGTAACTTGGATTTTGACACCCTTGTTGGTGTTATTAATGAGCTTTTCTTATGGACAGGAAAAGACAATTACAGGTAGTGTTACAGATCATGAGGGTCTAGCATTACCAGGGGTGACTGTTTTAATTGTTGGCACAACAACAGGAACTCAAACGGATTTTGATGGTAACTATACCATTAAAGCAAAAGTAGGACAGGTATTGCGATACAGCTATGTTGGTCAAAAAACTGCAGAGCGAAAAGTAGGTGCTTCAAGTACTATTAGCCTTCAAATGGAAGAAGATGCAGAAGCTTTGGATGAAGTTGTAGTAGTTGCATACGGTTCTCAAAAAAAGAAGTCTATAGTTGGTTCTGTAACTTCTTTAGGAGTAGAGGAAATAGGAAACCAGCAATTAACTACTGTGACTAGTGCTATACAAGGTACTGTTGCGGGTGTAAACGTAATTACATCAGGTGGTCAGCCGGGATCTAACCCAACAATTAGAATTCGTGGTGTAGGTTCCATTAACGCTAGTGCTGATCCACTAATTATATTAGACGGTGTTCCTTTCAATGGAAATATTAATAGTATTAGTGGTGATCAGATAGAATCTATGAACATTCTTAAAGATGCATCGTCTACTGCATTATACGGTTCTAGAGCTGCTAATGGTGTTGTTTTAATTACAACCAAAAAAGGTAGTTACAATTCAGAATCAAAAATTACTGTAACTGCAGTTTCTGGTTTTTCTACTCCAGCTGTAGCCTTACACGATCGTATTGGTAATGATGACATGATGAGATATTCTTGGGAAGCAGAAAGAAATAAAAATATTTATGTTTCTGGTCAGTCTGCTGCAGATGCTGGTATTAATGCTTCACAAAGTTTAATATCTAATTTAGGATACAATCCTTACAATGTTGCTCAGCCAGTAGATCAAAATGGAAACTTAGTAGCTGGTGCAGCATCGCTATGGGAAACTGATTGGGAAGATGCAATGTTAAGAAGTGCAGCTCAACGTAACGAGTACACAGTAAGTATTAGTGGAGGTGGAGAATCATCAAGGTTTTTCTTATCTGCAAACTACTTAAACCAAGAGGGAGCAGTTAGAGAATCAGATTTTGAAAGATTTACTACTCGTTTAAATGTAGAGTCTAGTGTTAAAGATTGGTTAACTGTAGGTTTAAATACATCATTATCTACATCTAAGCAACAATTTCCAACACAGTCAGGTTCTAACTTTCAAAGTTCTTACCAGTGGATTTACAGTATGTCTTCAATTTACCCATTATATAGAAGAAACGAAGCTGGAGGTTTAGTTTTAGATAATTTTGGAAATCGTATTTACGATTATGGTTCTACACCAGGACAATCTGTTAATGGTAGTAGACCTTTGTTAGGAAATGAAAATGCAGTTGGTTCATTATTTAATTATGATGATGTTAACAAAAGAACAAATGCAACTGTAAATGGTTTTGCTAAAATTAAGTTTTCAGATAACTTATCTTTTAAGACTAACTTATCATACGAAAACTATTTATTTGATAGTAATGCTTATGATGCTTATGATGTAGGTGTTGCTGCTAGTGTAGGTGGTCGTGTATCTCAAGATAGGGATATTACTACAACTTTTAACTTCACTAACTCTCTTAATTATGATAAAACATTTGGAGATCATAGTATTCAAGCAAATGCAATTTTTGAAGCATACAAACTTAAAGTTGATGCATTAGGAGCTCAAGGAACTGGTTTTTTACCAGGGGTAAAAGTTTTAAATGGTAGTACGCTTCCAGAAGGTGTTAGTGGATTTGTTAATGAAGATAGATTAACTTCTTACTTAGGTCGTTTAGCTTATAGTTATAAGGATAGGTATTTTATAGAAGGATCTTACCGTAGAGATGGCTCTTCAAGATTTTCTGAAGAAACAAGATGGGGTAACTTTTTCTCTATAGGTGGTTCATGGGTTATATCTGATGAAGGTTTCCTTGCAAACAGTAATACTATTAACTTATTGAAGTTAAGATCTTCTTATGGGGAACTAGGCAACAATGGCACAGGGTCTTACTTTCCTTATTTACAGGGTTTTGAAACTGGAAACAACGAGTTAGAGAATACAGGAGTATTATTAGGTGATGTAACAGATCCTCTATTAACTTGGGAAACATCAGCGCTTTTTAATGTAGGTTTGGATTTTTCTTTACTTAATGATAGGTTAGATGGTAGTGTTGAGTACTACAGTAAAGAATCATTAGATTTAATTTATACTAAGCCATTGCCAATTTCTACGGGTAACTCTGGTATTACAACAAATGTAGGGGCTATTAAAAATTCAGGTTATGAATTTTCTTTAGCGGGAAGAGTTATACAAACTAATAATGTTACTTGGTCTGTTGGGGTTAATGCTGCAATTAACAAGAATGAAATTACTGAGTTAACTCAGGATGAATTTATTAATGGAACCAAAAAATGGAAAGAAGGAAAATCTTTGTATGATTTCTTTATTCAAGACTGGGCAGGAGTAGATCCAGCTGACGGTTACGGTATGTGGTATAAAGATGTATTAGATGTAGATGGTAATCCAACAGGAGAAAGAGAAACTACAAAGGATTATTCAGAAGCAACTAGATATTACCAAGGTTCATCTTTGCCAGACGTTACAGGTGGTTTAACAACAGATCTTAAAGTTGGTGGTTTTGACTTTAATATGTTATTTAACTTTAGTTTTGGAGCTCAAATTTATGATAGTTCTTATGCAGGTTTAATGGATGGTTTTTCTAGACCTGGTTATACTGCATCTCCAGATGTTGCAGATAGATGGACACAGCCAGGTGATGTAACAGATGTACCTCTTTTATTAAATTCTCAAAATGATTTTAATGGTACGTCAACAAGATTCTTGTTTGATAATGATTATGTTAGACTAAGAGCACTTACAATAGGTTATACATTACCTAAAGATATAGTAGGTAAAGCGTCATTAGATAACGTTAGATTATACTTAAGAGGTGATAATTTATTCACTTGGCAAAGTCATAAAGGAATAGATCCAGAACAAAGTTTAGCAGGTACTACAGATAGTAGGTCATCTTTGTTAAAAACAATTAGTTTAGGTCTTAATGTTCAATTTTAATAATATATAGAGAAATGAAGAATTATATAAAAACAGGATTTTTATCCTTACTATGTGCAAGCTCTTTTATCTTTGTTGGCTGTTCTGAAGATTACTTAAATGATCCTCAACCAACTGAAATAGTTGCAGAAAGTGTTATTTTTGGGTCTCGTACAGGAGTAGAAGCTTTTTTATCAGGTATTGCAAGAAGAGCCAGACGTCAATTTACTAGTGTGGATGCGGCAGGAATAAACTCAATGTACTTTGCTAGAACAATAAAAGGAAACGATTTAATCCACGCTCGCTCTTGGTGGGGTTTTGATTATGATAATGATAACAGAGAACCTACTTATCGTAGATCATCTTTTAGTTGGGAGTTTCCTTACTATATGATTAACCAAATTAATGCTTGTATTAATGGTGTTGAAACATCTGAATTATCTGATATAGATAAATCAGAATTAATTGGACAAGCTAGGGCTTTAAGAGGTTTTTATTATTTTCAATTAGCATTAGAATTTCAAGAAGGTTACACTTCTTCAAATAGAGATTTACCTGCTCCTCCAATTTACACAGAACTTTCTACAGAAGGTAAGCCAATGGGTACATTAGGTGAGCTTTATGATTTTATTGTAGAAGATTTAACTACAGCTGTATCTACTTTGTCAGAGGATAGACTTGGTAAATCTTACGTAAATGTTAATGTTGCTAATGGTATATTGGCTAGAGTTTATTTGGCTATGTCCAATTGGGATGGTGCTGAGGATGCTGCAAATGCTGCTTATGGTGGTAATGTTGCTGCTGTATTAGATCCAGATAGTTATGGAAATGGATTTGATGATATTAGTAATGTTGAGTGGATTTGGGGTAACCCTCAAACTGGTGACCAATCTAACTATTATTACAATGCTCCTTCTGCTTTCGTAGATCCAATTAACCCAGCGTATAATAATATTTACATAAATGAGTTTTTTGCAAACGAATTTACAGCTACAGATGCTCGTAACACTTTTACTTACGGTACTGCTACAGACTTTACGAAAGTAACTAGTACTAAATTTGTTTTTGCTTTCTCTAGTGATATTGTTTTGATGAGAACTCCAGAGATGATTTTAATTGAAGCTGAAGCTAAATTTAGACAAGGTGATGAAATAGGAGCAAGAGATTTGATGTATGAATTACAAAGTAATAGAGATCCATCTGCAGTAAAATCAACTAATACTGGTTCTGCCCTAGAAGAAGAAATTCTTTTAGAGAGAAGAAAAGAAATGTATGGTGAATTTGGTGTTGAGTGGTTCGATGCAAAGAGACTTCAAAGAGGAATTGTTAGAACTCCAAACCATAGAATTGTAAAAACTTTGGAGCCTAACGATAAAAGATTTTATTTGAAGATTCCACAAGTAGAAATAGATGCTAACGAAAACATAGATGATTCTGTGAATTCAGGTAGATAATATCATAAAATAAATATTTTTTATTTAACCGCTATGAGCAAATGCTTATGGCGGTTTTTTCATTTTATAAACTTAACAATTAAGAGTATCAAATTACTTAAGTACTAATTCTAGAGGGTACTTTATACCTAAAATAACTCTTTTTATTATTGATTTTATGTTTTTAACTTTATTTAATTCTCTATACTTTATCAGTTATTTATAAGTAATACTTTTCTTAATAATTGCTACTTAAAATTAATGAACGTTTGTTTTTTTGAAATTAACATTTAGGTAGGTATTTACTTATGTCGTACACTTTATAATTTTTAATTGTTAATTTAATTAACAATTATTGTTTGTTTCTTTAACTTAATTTTAAGATTTTTGTTGAACTAACTCAAAAATTGAAAATAAATGAGAGCAAAAGTAACTTGGATTTTAACACCCTTGTTGGTGTTATTAATGAGTTTCTCTTACGGACAAGAGAAAACAATTACAGGTAATGTTACAGATCAAGATGGTCTTCCATTACCAGGAGTTTCTGTTTTAGTTGTTGGAACAACAACAGGGACCCAATCAGACTTTGATGGTAATTATACTATTAAAGCAAAAGTAGGGCAAACTTTGCGTTACACTTATATTGGTCAAAAAGCAACTGATAGAAAAGTTGGATCAAGTAGCACAATTAACATTCAAATGGAGCAGGATGCTGAGGCATTGGACGAGGTAATTGTTACTGGATTTGGAAATGTTTCTAAAACATCTTTTGCTGGTTCTGCAAAAGTAGTGGCAGGAGAAAACATTTCTCAAAAGTCTTTCACAAACGTATCTCAAGCATTAGCAGGTGAGGCAGCAGGTGTTTCTGTTTTTAATACCAGTGGTCAACCAGGTAGTACTTCTACAGTAAGGATTAGAGGTTTTGGTTCTGTAAATGGTAGTCAAGCTCCGTTATACATCGTAGATGATGCGCCATTTAGAGGTAGTTTAAATGATATCAATCCAAATGATATTAAATCTGTAACTGTTCTTAAGGATGCATCTGCAACTTCTTTGTACGGTGCAAGAGGTGCTAATGGTGTAATTGTTATTACAACAAAAAGAGGTTCTGATACTGGTAATGAAATAAGTGTATCTATTAAAACTGGTGCCAATTTTCAAGGTATTGGTAGATACGAGACTATTGATTCTCCAGAAGAGTATATTGGTATTGCTTGGGAAGGTACTTACCAAAGAGGTTTATTGGAAAATAATGGAGATCAAGTAGCAGCAGTAGATTATGCTAATGCAAACTTATTTGAAGGTGCAAATGCAGATGTTTCAGATATTTCTCCAGTATACAATATGTGGAACACTAGTGATAGTGGAGCTATTGGAGTGTCAGAATTAATAGACCCTGCAACAGGTATGGTTAGACCAGGTGTAACTAGAAAGTATTCGCCAGAAGATTGGGAAGATTTTGCTTTTCAAAGTGCAAATAGAATTGAAGGAAATGTTTCTTTAGCTAACACAGGAGAAAACTCTTCAGTATATACTTCAGTAGGTTTCATAGATGATCAAGGTTATGCAAGTAATACAGATTATCAAAGATTAAATGCTCGTATCTCAGCAACAAATAAGTATAAAGATTTCATAAAAATGAATACTTCTTTAAACTATGCGCAGAGTGAGACTAATAACAATGGTACAGGAAGTTCTTCTTCTTCACAGTTTTGGTGGATAGACAACATTCCATCAATTTACCCATTATTCACTAGAGATGCTAATGGAAATAAAATTGACGATCCTATATATGGTGGTTCTCTTTATGACTATGGTTTAGAAGATGGTCGTGGTTTTGGTTTTGCTACAAATGGTGTTGCAGATTCTCAAATTAACATTAGTAGATCTAAAGACAACTCTGTAAACTTTACCAATGACTTAAAAATTACATTGGTAGAAGGTTTAACTTTAGATAATAACTTTTCATATCAATACTTTATGAGTGATGATATAGATTTAAATGAGCCTTTTTACAGTCCTGCTAAAGGTCAAGGAGGTGTAATTAACAGATCTAGATCAGAAACTAAAAACTATTCATTAAGAACAGGCCTTAGATATAACAAGTCTTTTGGTGCTACAAACTTATCTGCTTTTGTATCTCACGTAGCTACATCTTATAAGTTTAACTATTTAGAGGCAGAGCGCTCTAAGTTAGTAACACCTTTTGGCACAGATATTTCTAACGGTGTTGTAAATGCACCTAGTGATGGTTTTACTAGAGATGAAACAACAGAAAGTTACATTGCAAATGCTACGTTAGATTTTTCTAGTAAGTATTTTTTAAACGCTACATTTAACAGAGATGCCTCTTCAAGATTTTTGAATGAAAAATGGGGTAATTTTTATTCTGTTGGTGCAGCATGGGTGTTATCTCAAGAAGATTTTATGTCTGGTTCAAACTTTGTAGATTTCTTAAAAGTAAAGGGTAGCTATGGTGTTCTAGGTAATTCTGGTGTATTAACAGGTACTGCTAACAACTATTATCCAGGGTACAACTTATATTCTGTAAATAATTTAAATGATAACATATCATTAGCTTTTGCTACTAAAGGAAATCCAGACCTTACTTGGGAAAGTTCTAATCAGTTTAATGTTGGTGTAGAGTTTGAGCTTGGTGGTTTTGTAGATGGTTCTGTAGAAGCATATAGTAAATCTACTACAGATATGTTTTTTGATAGAAGAGTTGGTCCTTCTGTAGGCTATGCTTTAATTTCTGTTAATGATGGTGAGATGGTTAATTCAGGTGTAGAATTTGATTTGGATTTTAAATTGGTTCAAAATGATAAATTTAGCTTGTCATTAGGTATTAACGGTTCTACTTTTAAAAATGAATTAAAAGCAATGCCAATAGATCCGGCAACAGGAGAGCAACAAAAGCTTGATATAAGTGGAAATTATGGTCGTACAGTTGGTCGTTCTTTATATGACTACTATATGCCGGTATATGCAGGTGTTAATGTAGATACAGGTGCAGCACAATGGGAGCGAAGTTTCAATGATTTAGATGGTGATGGTGTTTTTGGAACAGGTGATGAGATCATAACAAATTTAACATCTTATACTAATGATAATCCTGACGCTAATGTAGTGCAAGATATTACAGAAGTTTATTCTGAAGCTGCGGATAAATTTATCAATAAAACAGCTATACCAGATGTAACAGGTTCTTTTAGGTTAAATGCTAGATACGGTAACTTTACATTGAGTACTTTATTTAACTACTCTTTAGGAGGATATGCTTATGATACTGCTTATGCCAACTTAATGGATAATGATTATGCAGGTACAAATAATTTCCACGTAGATATTAGAGATCGTTGGATGCAACCTGGTGATGTTACAGATATTCCAAGGCAAGATGCTAGATTTCAAATACAGCAAAGTGCTACATCTACTAGATTTTTAGTTAAATCTGATTATTTAGCATTAAACAATGTTAGATTAGGGTATACATTACCAAGTGACATTAGTAAGCAAATTGGACTTAAAAACTTAGATTTTTACATAACAGGAGATAATCTTGCATTTTTCTCTAAAAGACAAGGTTTTAATCCATCTACATCTATAACTGGTGGATCTTCAATTTACCGTTACAATCCATTATCAACTGTTGTTTTAGGTGTTAATTTAAAATTATAAAACTATGAAAACTTTAAATAAAATAATATACGCAGCAGGAGCTTTGTTGTTTATGAGCTCGTGTAGTGAAGACTTTTTAGAAGTGTTTCCAACAGAAACGTTGTCTCAAGAGCAAGTGAGTGAAGCTTCAAAAATTAATCCAGATGTTTCTAAGGCTACATTATTGGGTATTTATGAAAACTTATACCGTAGAGGTAGTGGAGGAACAACCAACCAAGAAGATTTTGGTATTACCACACAGTACATACAGTTAGATATGTTTTCTACAGATATGGCTCATTTAGGTAAGAGTTACAATCGTCAAACACAAATTTCAGAATTAACAGCTACTGTAGATCCAGATTCTGATTACAATTATAGACCTTGGAGGTTTCTTTTTAGAGTTGTAAATCTTTCAAACCTGGTTATAGATGGTGCTGGTGGTAATGATGTTGTTCCAGAAACAGAAAATCTTAGGTACACTGTTGGTCAAGCAAAAGCTTTAAGGGGTTATGCGTATTTCTTTTTAGCACATGTTTTTGTAAATGATATTTCAAACTTGTCTCAAGAAGCGCTTCCTATTTATACTAGTGCAGAAGACATAGATCAGCCTAAATCTACTTTACAAGAAGTTTTTGATTTAGTTATAAAAGATTTAACAGATGCTGAAACATTATTAGAAGGTTTTGTTAGAGAAGATAAAATTGAAATTAACCAAGATATAGTAAGAGGGTTATTAGCTAAAACATATGGAGCATTAAATAATTGGCCAATGGCTGAAGATTATGCAGAGTTAGTAGTTAACTCTGGTAATTACCCAATAATGACTGCAGATGAAGTAGCTTTATTGCCAGATGAAAGCGGTGCTGTTGGAGGTTTTAATGATATTAACTCAATCCCAGGTGTTATGTGGGGTATTGATATTACACCAACAGGTCAAGGTTTAGCATCTTTGTTTTCATGGTGGGGCTTTATGGATGTCTATAGCTATAGCTATGCAGCTGTAGGTAACTCTAAAGGGATGGATGCAGATTTACATGCTAATTTTAGAGATGATGATATAAGATTAAATCAATTTTCTGGAAGTTTACAGCCTTCAGGTAAATTTTATTATAAAGGAGCAGAGCTTAATGGTTTTGCGGCTTTCTCTGGTCCACAATCTAATATAGATTCAGATTCTCATTATATGAGAATAGCAGAAATGTATTTATTACATGCAGAGGCAGCAGCAGAAAATGGTAACGATGCAGCGGCTAGAACTAGCTTAAAAGCATTACTAGATTTAAGATTAGATGATAGTTCTTATATTGATGGTTTATCTGGTGCTGCATTAGCAGAAGAGGCAGCTTTACAAGCACGTTTGGAATTATTTGCAGAAGGGCAATCTTATTTTATTATGAAAAGAAGACGTGAAACAAGAACAAGAGGATCTAACTGGTTAGATTTATCAGGAGATTCTTTTAATCATGATGATGAGCGTTTAACTTATGAAATTCCACAAGAGGAAATTTTATTTAATCCAAATATTAATACTCAAAATTAATAGTTTTTTATTATTAAAATATTTTTAACCGCCAAGAGCAATTGCTCTTGGCGGTTTTTTTATGCTTTAAATTCACCTCTTCTTTATTGCTTGTTTTTTAATGAATTAACTAAACAATAGACAAGCTTACGTGTTAAATTAAAGTCGGTTCTTCTTACTTCTCATTTTAATTTTATTTACATTAAACTGCATATCGTTGTTGATTTAATAAGAAACATATCCTTTTTGTTTTGATTATTCAATAAAAATCAACTTTTTTTAAACTTTATTGTAATTAACAAAGTTTTTGTACGACAAAATTCAGCATAGATACTTTTTAGGTTACTGTTTTTCTTATTTAAAAAGATTTTTTGGGTAGTACTATTTCTTTGTAAGACAATGAATTTACTAAGTATCTATATTTTTTATTAAATAATTTTTAGCTAGCATTCATTATTTGTTTTTCAATTTAAAAGATTAATTAAATGTTAATCTTAGATAATCTGCTAAACAAAAGATTGGGTATTAGTTAAAGCTAACTCAAAACTAAATTAAATGAGAAAAAAAGTAACTTGGATTTTAACTCCCTTATTGGTGATGTTAATGAACTTCTCTTATGCACAAGAGAAAACAATTACAGGTAATGTAACAGACCAAGATGGTTTGCCTTTACCTGGGGTTTCTGTACTAGTTGTAGGTACAGCAATTGGTACACAGTCTGACTTTGATGGTAATTATACCATAAGTGCAAAAGTAGGTCAGGTTTTGCGTTACAGTTATATTGGTCAAAAAACCACAGATAGAACTGTAGGTGTATTAAGTACAATTAATCTTCAAATGGAGGAAGATGCAGAAGCGCTAGAGGAAGTTGTGGTAACCGCCTATGGTGTTCAAAAAAAGGAATCGCTTACTGGGTCAATTGCAGAAATTAAGTCTGAAGAAATTGCAAAAGTAGCTTCTGGTAATGCAGTAACTGGTTTAACAGGTAAGGTTTCTGGTGTTCAAATTTTTTCAAATTCTGGACAGCCTGGTACTGCTCCAACCGTAAGGTTTAGAGGTATTGGTTCTTTAAACGGATCTTCTGCTCCTTTATATGTTGTAGATGGTGTTCCGTATAACGAATCTATAACTTCGTTAAATCCTAATGATATAGAATCAATATCATTTTTAAAGGATGCTGCCGCTGCTGCTTTGTACGGTAATAGAGGTGCAAACGGTGTTATTATTGTAACGACTAAAAAAGGTGAGGCGGGTAAAGTAAGTGTAACTTTAGACGTTAGAACTAGTTTTACTAGCAGAGCAACCAAAGATTATGATGTTTTTGATGACGCTGGTGAGTATCTAGAAGCGTACCATAAAATGCTAAAAAATAATGATATTGTAGAGAATGGTACAGATGTAGCTACTGCAGGGCTAAATGCTTCTGCAAATTTATTTGATGGGCCTCAAGGTTTAGTGTATAACCCTTTTGGTGGGGATAGAGCTACGGTTATAGATCCTAATACAGGTAAATTAAGATCTGGCAATCAATTATGGACGCCAGATTGGGAAGATGAGTTATTTAATGACGGTAGTGGTATACAAACTTTATATGCAAGTATAGCTGGTGGAACAGAAAAGGCAACTTATTTCTTTTCGGTAGGTAATGAAGATAATACAGGTTATAACGTTAATACAGGATTTAAAAGGTTAACACTAAATATGAACCTTAGTTCTCAAGTTAGTGACAACATTAGATTGGGAATGTCTGCAAATTATGCAAACAGAGAGCAAACAGGTACTTTAACTAATAATATCACAGGTAATTTTGCTTGGGTTAGAAATATTGCTCCAATATATCCTGTTTTTGCAGTAGATCATGCAACAGGTGCTACAGTTTTAGATGACAAGGGAAATCCTCTTTGGGATTGGGCAGATGTTACTTCTCCTAATGCTACAGCCGGAAGACCATTTAATGGTTTTTCTAATCCTCATGCATTACAGACTTTAAATGTTAACAAATCTGTTAGAGACAATTTAACATCTAGAGCATTTGCAGAGATCAAATTTTTAAAAGACTTTACATTCACGTATAATTTTGGTTTAGACTTAGCTTTTTATAATACTACTAATTATACAAATAAAATTGTTGGTAGTTCTGCTTCTTCAGATGTTAATGGTAGGTTGTCAGAGCAATTTGGTAGAGGAACAACATACACAAACCAGCAACTATTAGGTTGGAAAAAAACAATTGCAGATGATCATGATTTAGATATTTTGTTAGGACATGAAAACTCAGATTATAATTTTAAGTTTTTAGACGCTAATAAAAAGAATCAATTTATTTCTAATGATATTTCTGCTAGTCTTTTTGCAGAAAATGACGGTGCTGGTAATGTAACTGGCGGACCAACAGAATATTTGTTAGAAGGTTTTTTTGCTAGAATGTTATATGATTTTGATAATAAATACTACATAAATGGTAGTTTCCGTAGAGATGGCTCTTCTGTTTTTTCTGAAGATAATAGATGGGGTAACTTTTGGGGTGCTGGTGTTGCTTGGAGAATATCTAAAGAATCTTTTATGGATAATGTAGATTGGATTTCTGAGTTAAAATTAAAGTCTAGTATTGGTCAACAGGGTAATGACTATGTGGGTTATCCAGATAATACAGCTGTTAGAAATTATGCTCCTTATTTAGATCAGTGGGATGTTACTACAGATGGTGAAGAGTTTAACTTAAGTAAAACTGTTTTAGGTAACAAAGATTTAAAATGGGAAACATCTACCAACTTTAATGCTGGTTTTGAGTTAAATATGTTTGATAATAGATTAAGAATAGAATCAGAATATTTTCAACGTAAAATAACAGATCTAATTTTTAATAGGCCATTACCAAATTCATCTGGCTTACCGTCTATCCCAGAAAATGTTATGGATATGCAAAACGTAGGTGTAGAGGCTAGTATTGCTTATGATATAATTAGAAGCAAAAATTTAAATTGGACTGTAGATCTTAATGCTACTCATTATAAAAATGAAATTACAAAATTAGCTCCAGGAAGAGATTTTATAGATCCAGGTACAGTGTACAGGTGGGAAAAAGGTAGTAGTGCTTTTGATTATTATATTAGAGATTTTGTTGGCGTAAACCCTACAAATGGTAACGCAATATGGTATACATCTAGTGAGTTTGAGGCAGATGGTACAACGCCTATAATTAATAACCAAACTGAAGATTATTCAGTAGCATCAGAAACTAATTTAGGAAAATCTGCTTTGCCAGATGTTAATGGTGGTTTTACATCGTCACTTACATATAAAAATTTAGATTTTAGCTTTGCGCTTTCTTACCAGTTTGGAGGGTATGCTTTTGACGCTATTTATAATGATGCTTTTGGTGGCGGAATTGGAGAAAATCTTAGTAGAGATTTTTATAAGACTTGGACTTATGATAATACTACAGCTAGTTTACCTAGAGTTATAGATGGTTCTAGAAATTATAATACATCAGATTTACTTTTAGAAAAATCAGATTTTATTAGCCTTAACGATGTTTCTATTGGGTATACTTTACCTAATGATGTTGTAGAAAAAATAGGTTTATCTAAAGTTAGAATATATGGTTTGGGTAATAACTTGGCTTTATGGACAGCTTCTGGTAGAGATGGTTTTGATCCAAGAGCAAGTGTTACTGGTGGTAACAACTCTGTTAGGTATGCAACGTTAAAGACGTTTTCATTAGGTTTAAATGTTAATTTTTAAAAGTATTAAAATGAAAAAAATAGTATTAATAACTGCAGTTTTAGCTGTTATGGTTAGTTGTAGTAAAGATCAGTTAGAGTCTGATTTAGAAAACATAGTTACAGATGCTACTATATCTGAATTAGCAGAAGAATCTCCAGAGGCATTATTGTCTACAGCTAGTTCTTTTGATGCAGGAACAATAAATAACATGCGTACTTTTGATGTAGCTGGTACAGGAGGTGATCATAACGATTACGGTCAAAAATCTATTGATGTTATGATGGATATTATGTCTAACGATATGATAGATTCTAACAACGGTTGGTGGTATGACGATTTGTATAAGTACATTGGTAGAACACAAGAATCTGGTACAGAAACTAATTTAATTTGGGACTATTACTACGAGATTATAAAAGGAGCTAACCAAACAATTACATTAATTGGTGGTTTAGACGAGTCTGTTTTAACAGAAGATTTATCTTATGTTTTATCTAGATCTAAGGTTGTTAGGGGGTTGGCATATTTACAGTTGATACAAATTTACCAAAAAGGGCAACCTGCATTGTCTGATGCTGGTGTACCTATAATAGATCCAACAGCAGATTTAATTAATGGGCCAGGTTTTGGAAGATTAACGGTTGGTGATGTCTATGGTCAAATTGAAACAGATTTAAAAGAAGGTTATGATGGGTTAGAAGGCTTTTCTAGGCCAGATAAAACAGTTATTAACCAGAATATTGCTGCAGGGTATTTAGCAAGATTTTATTTGTTATCTAAAGATTATAATAAGGCAGTTCAGTTTGCAGAAATTGCAAAGTCCGAAGGAGCTTTAGCTGCAGATCAATTGTTAGATGGTTTCCAATTTATCTCTAATACAGAATGGTTATGGGGTGCAGATATTAATGGTGATACATCATCGTTATTTGCTTCTTTCTTTTCGCAGATGCAATCTTATTCTCCTGTACAAAAAGCGGCTGGTGGTGTAACTCCAGGATACACGGGGCAATTAGGACATCATAGAACAGTAGATGTTAGGTTGTACAATGCAGTATCATCTACAGATATTCGTAGCAATTGGTTTGGTCCAGATAATGGTCAAATAGATCAGCCAAAAGAGGGTCAAATCTATAATTATAAATTTTATGATGATACTTTTTTTGAAGCAGATTATGTTTATATGAGAGTTTCAGAAATGTACTTAATTATTGCAGAGGCTAAAGCAGCTGCGGGAGATGATTCTGGTGCAGCTCAAGAATTATTTAACTTAATTTCTACAAGAGACCCAGAGTATTCTTTGTCTACAAATTCTGGATCTAGTTTAATGGATGAAATTAGATTACACAGACGAATAGAGCTATGGGGAGAAGGTTTTGGTTTATTAGATATGAAGAGATGGAATGTAGGTCTTGTACGTGATTTTGAAGGAACAACACATCCTAATAACCCAGCATCTTTTTATAATATTCCTGCTGGGGACGCAAGGTTTACTTTTCAGATTCCAGAAACTGAAATTAATTTAAATGATGCAATTACTCCTGCAGATCAAAATCAATAATTTAAAACAAGCATAGTTAATTGTTTTAAATAAAAAATAGTCCAAATATTGTTTTTGTATTAGGACTTTTAATTAGAATTAGTCAATAAAAAAAAGCTCTTAGATTTTTATCTAAGAGCTTTTTCATTATAAAAACTAAAAATTAGTTATTCAACTTTAAATTCAAATACTTCAGAGGACGATGTGTTGTCTTGACTATCTTTGGTTATTACTTTCCAATAATAAACTGTATTAGCAGTAACTGTTGCGTCTAAAGTTGTTTCTGTTGTAACTCCAATGCTGGTAGTTGGGGTGTTATTTGTTCCAAATAATATTTCATAATCAACTATATCATCATCTACATCTTCACCAGACCATTTTAAAGATACTGTAGTTGTTGTTGCAATAGTTGCGCCTCTATTAGGGCTTATAACATCAGCAGGAAAAGGAGCGTAGTTTTCCGTTCCAACTCCTTGGTTATAAAACTTCCAAGTTGCACTTGTAGCTGTTTCTGTTGTACCATTAGCTTTAGATACAATAAACCATTCATAAGGTGTTCCTCTATCAATAGTTATAGCATCAGAAGTAGTGGTGACTGTTTTAGACGAGCTATTACCGGTAGCTAGGTTTTTAATGTTAATTTCATAACTATCTGTATCGGCAGCAGCACTCCAGCTAAATTCAACAGAGCTACGAGTATCGCTTATAATAGCACCTTCATTACACTCGGTGTTGTTTTCAGGAAAAATAAGAGTGGTTGCTTTAGGTGTTGTAATTGGGTCTGGTTCTGTGCCTCCATCATCACTACCGCCGCCACAAGAGGCTAAAAGTAAGGAGCTAATGCAAGTAATTTTATATATTGTTTTCATTTATTTTCTAATTATTTTATAAGTAAGTATTGTTTGGTCAGTTTTTATATTTAACACATATATACCTCTTGCAAGAGAATCTACACTAAATTTTATAGCGCCATTATTAGTTTTATGATCTTTTTTATAAACCTTAGTGCCGCTAATTGTAAATAAAGAAATTTCTACTTGCTCAATATTTGGTTTATTTAACTCTATGGTTAAATCACCTCTAGACACAGGGTTTGGGTAAATAAATATATCTGAGCTAGAAATAATTCGTTCTTCGTATATACCTTGGCAATCTTTGTTAGTCTTAATACTAATTTTGTTTTCTATTTTATCTAAAGGCAATGTTATGTTGCTTTTAGTAGTGCTGTATGTTTTATCGTTAATATTGATGTTATAAACACTGCCGCCAGTTAAATTAAAAGTTACCTTATTTGATATAGAATTTACAGTAGTAGAAACACCTAAAGGTTCTGGTTCTAATATTGAAACTGAAAAACAATTTTCATATCCTGTTTGCCCTTCAACAGTAATACAAACAGTATAAGTGCCTAGTGATAGGTTGTTAAAAGAAACTGTATTAGTAAAAGATTTAGTTTCATTTATGTTACCAGTTATAGTTGCTGTATAATTAAGTTGTGTTTCAGCAGTAATATCAATAGATCCATTGTTGCTAGATATACAGCTTTCTGCAATTGTTTTTATTCTAAAGTTAGAAGATGGTAAAGAAAATACTTCACATCCATTTACATTTACAACTGTATCTATTGGTGTATTAGGGCAAAGGTCTACACTATCTATAACGCCATCATTATCATTGTCATTATCACAAACATCGCCAATGTTATCATTGTCTGCATCTGCCTGGTCTGGATTTGCAATTAAATTACAATTATCGTCTACATCTAAAATTCCATCATTATCATCATCAGTGTCGCAAACATCACCTATGCCATCACCATCTGTATCTAGCTGGTCTGCATTTGCAATAGTTGGACAGTTATCATCTATATCTAAAATACCATCGTTGTCATCGTCATCGTCATCTGTTTCTCCGTATAAAATAAAATCATCAATAACTACACCTTCTTGACTAACTCCTGGGTCAGAATGAAAAACAATTCTAAAAATTATATTTTCTTCAATACTTAAATTAACTTCTCCTAAAGCCGCATTAGCATTAAAATCGTAACTATATTCTGTAAAAGTAGTATTAGTACCTGTCCATTGTTTACCAGGACAATTTTGACAATCATCAGCAACTCCAGATAAAGCATTTGTTCTGTCGCTATTGTACCAGTTAGGCTGACTATTAATATTACCTAGTACTTTCCACTCTTCACCTTGGTCTGTAGAATATTCAACATAAACAATATCCCAGTTTTCTTCTAGGTCATAAGCCATTTTAAACTTTAATACTGGATTTGCTATTGTAGCTATGTTGTAACAGTTACTAACTAAAAATGCTTTAGTGTTATTTGGATGTTCACCATCTAAATTTGTTGCATATACATCTGTTCCAGAACTAGCGGTATTTAATAGCGTTCCTGTAGGTGTACCTTTTTCCCATAATGAAAGATCGCTAGACTCGTTAAAACTGATTAAAGCTTCCTCATTACTATCAAATGTGTTTAAAATACTTCCGTTACCTTCTTTATTAATATATATAGTTTTATTTTTTGAATTGTTTGTATTAAAAGTGTCATCAGTAACTGTGGCGGTAACCTGTAATGAGGTTTTGCCAAAACCTGAAGATGCAATACTTGGTAGGTCTATAGTTGTAGATTCTTCAAAATTTAAAGTACCCGTCCAAATAAAATTTTTATCGGTATTGTTTAACCCATAACTAAAAGTTACTTCTGTTATGGTGTTTGTCCCAATGTTTTTTATAGTTGCTGTTGGTGTAACGTCTCCGCAAATAATAGCATTTACATTTGGAGTTATAGAAGTTAAACTAACGTCATTTTCAGGATCTTTTGTTGGTATAGGGGATTGCCAAACACCTCTTCCGTAAGTGGCCGCTGTAATAATGTTATCTAAGCTGTTAATATCTATGTCTCCAATAGCAACGTTGGGTAGGTTTGTATCATATTCTTCCCATTCTGTAAGTGTATCATCTAACCTGTAAATTCCTAAACTAGTACCAATAAAAATAGGATTGTCTTGGTGTAATCCTTGGTGAGCAATACTAAAGTAAGCTTGGTCTGTTGGTAGGTTTAGAGTAATATTCTCTGATGTAGCATCTGTGCCGTCGTTAGTAATTTTGTACACACCACGATTAAATGGTTGGCTAGCTAATTCTATGCCCACTCTATTAGATGTTGTTGCGTAAAGTATAGAGCTGTCTGAGTTGTTAATTGCTAAATCAGATATAGCACCTGGTAAAGTTATGTAACTTGAGAAATTGATGCCATTGTCATCACTTTTATAAATAACATTGTTGTTTACAGCATAAAGAATATCGGGATTTAAAGGATCTGCTTCTAAATCTTCAATTTTACCAAAGCCTGCCGAAGTGCTTATTTTTACCCAACTAGTACCTTCTAATTTATAAATTGCATCAAAGCCAGCAAAAACTTCACCTCTGCTGTTAATTGTAATTGGGGTAATCCAATTTCCTTCAATATCTTTAGTTTCTCCATTAGTTGTAGTTTGTGGAGGTCCAATTTGCGCTATATTTTCTCCTGAGTTAGAAGATATATTTAAAGATCCGCCAAATTGAGTAAAACCGTATATTAAATTGTTGTTATTTGGGTCAATAGCATTGTCCATACCATCACCTCCATGGTAATTATTCCATTGGCTGTTATTAAATACATTGCCGCCATTATCTTGTAATCCGCCAATCATTTTAGACGAGTCATCTTTAGCAACAGATATTCTGTAAAACTGACTTACAGACATTCCGTTTGTTACATCTGTAAATGTTGTTGCACTGTTTTCAGATACATATAGTCCGCCATCACTACCACAAAAAAGTTTGCTTCCAAACATTTTAAGGGTATGTATATCTGCATGCGTATATGAGCTATTATTAGAGCTCCAATTATTTCGCCTGCTAAAACTATTTCCTCCATTGGTGCTTCTCCATATATTTAAACAGCCTGTAAATAAAGTGTTTTCATCTGTAGGAGATACTTCTAAAGCTAAATCAAACCAAGCTTGTTTAGATTCTAAAATATCTACAGTGTTAGATGTTTTTGTAAATACAGTTCCGCTATCTGTAGATTTGTAAAATCCTTGAAAAGAATAATCAGTATTGGCACTTAAAACATATACAAGGCTCTCATTTGCAGGTGTAACACCTAAAACTAGTCTTCCAGAGCTAGTAGGTAAATTGCTGGTTACTTGTGCAAATGTGTTTCCGCCATCGGTAGATTTGTAAAAATTATTAAAATCAACAGCATAAATAGTATCACTATCTCCAGGTTTAAGCTTAAAATCAGTAATATTTTCTTCTAATTTATTGGTCCAAGTTGTACCGCCATCTGTAGTTTGATAAAGTCCGTTGCTAGAGCCAACCCAAACAATATTACTATTTGTAGGGTCTATTGTAATTTCATTTGTAGTAAAAGAATTTCCAGAAGGGGTTGTACTTGGGTTTAAGCCTGTTTCG
Organism: Cellulophaga sp.; assembly: GCF_039943695.1. Taxonomy (NCBI): domain Bacteria; kingdom Pseudomonadati; phylum Bacteroidota; class Flavobacteriia; order Flavobacteriales; family Flavobacteriaceae; genus Cellulophaga; species Cellulophaga sp. Next base: position 130,766 of record NZ_JBDVAA010000183.1, read on the forward strand.
TTCCAGGTAGTGCCACCATCAATAGATTTAAAAACACCAATGCTGTATGAGTCTCTGGCATCATCATCACCTGTAGAAATATATATAATATTAGAGTTGTTAGGGTCTACAGCAATACCAGAAACACCAATTTGCAAGAAGTCAGAAAAAAGGTTTGTCCAGCTAGTGCCAGCATTTGTAGATTTCCAAATTCCACCAGCAGGAGCTCCAGCGTACCAAACGTTTTCGTTATTAGGGTCTACTGTTATGGCGTTAATTCTACCATTTCCAGGTAATCTACCAGGAAAAACATTGCTGGTAGATGGCCCTACTGTTGTCCAGCTACTTGTAGGGTTTACTTTGTTTGCAGTATTATTTTTAGCTAACCAAGAGTTGTATATTTCTTTAGCATTAGGTAAGGTTCCATTAGAGTTTTGGTAATAGCTCCAGTAGTTTTGCCACCTCATAAAAGGTTTGTATCCACTACCTTTTTCATTTTTGTTTCTGCTTTCCCAGTAAGTGTCAAAAGAAATTTTTAAATCGTCAATAGACAAATTAGAGTTATTTCCTTTTAATGATGTGCTTGTTTTTCCTTTTTTTAAATTTTTCATCCAAGGTGCTGCTTCATTAAACTGAGCAAAAGCAAAGGAGAAACTTAGTAGAAAAAGTAGGAATAGTTTTTTTGTCATTTTGATTTATTTGGTCTTTGTTATTTTATATGAGTAAACAATTTTAGTTTTCTTTAACATTTTAATATGCTATAAAAAGCTAAATATCCTAATTAATAGTGCTGTCTACAAGCTAATACGTGTTTATTCGTTAAAAGAATCTTAAAATTGAGTAAATCTCTAAACAAAACGCTTGTTAATAATCAGTATATTTTTGTTAGTTGTTCTTTGGTCAGTAAAACGTAACAAAACTTTCACAGATAATTAAATGTAAAAAATTACCTTTGCTTATATTTTTTTATAAATGAGATATATTATACTTGTATTTTTACTTTGGGGAACTGTAGTTTTTGCTCAAGATCCAACTTTGTCTAATAAAGATTTAGGTAAAAAACCTGGTAAAGTTTTAAAAGAGGGAGAAGAGGAAAAGCCTAGTGTAGAGGAGTATAAAATTTTTACAATTAAAAGGGATACTACTTTTTTAGACACAACACTTACAATACAAAAGGAGTATAAATACAACTACCTAAGAAAAGATGGGTTTGAGTTAATGCCATTTGCAAACATTGGTAAGCCAGCTAATGAGTTAGGTTTTGATTTTGATAACGAATCTATGTATCCTGCTTTGAGTACATCAGCATTAAATGCCAATTATTGGAGTGTTAATGAAATTAAATATTATAATGTTCCTACGCCTTTAACAGAGTTAATGTTTAAAACTACAATGGCTCAAGGTCAATTGTTAGACGCTATGTTAACTTTTAATATGTCGCCTCAGTTAAATATATCATTAGGTTACAAAGGCTTTAGGTCTTTAGGTAAGTACAATTATGATCAAGCTTCTTCAGGTAATTTCACCTTTACATCTAATTATACATCTAAAAATAATAGATATTTATTGTTAGCACATATAGCGGCACAAGATGCAACGTATCAAGAAAATGGAGGATTAATAGACGGTGAAACTCAATTTGAAACTGGAGATGATGAATTTACTAGTAGAGATAGGTTAGATGTGGCTTTTATAGATGCGGAAAGTGTTGTTTTAGGAAAAAGATATTTTTTAGATCATCAGTACAAGTTGATTAAAAAAGCAGAAGACTCAACAACCAGTTCTATTGCTACGTCTATAGCAGTAGGACACCAGTTTAGTTATGAAACTAAATTTTCAAAATTTAATCAAGATGATCAGTACGATTATTTTGGAGATTCATTTCTAAAAGAAACTAATGATAAGGCTCATTTGCAAACCACATACAATCAGTTAAACGCAACATTTTCTAATAGATTACTGGGGAAACTAAAAGGTTATGTAGGTCTTTATAATTACAATTATTTTTTTAAGAGTCTGCTTATTACACCGACGGGTACTATAAGTAATCAATTAAAAGGTACAGAAGTTTCTTTAGGAGCTGCTTATAGTAAACAAATAGGGGAGTTTAACTTAAATGGAGATGCGGCGTATAATATTTCTGGTGATTTAGGAGGTAGTTTAATTAATGCAGAAGCTACCTATATATATAAGGATAAACATCGTTTTACCGCAACCCTGCATAACGAGTCTAAAATGCCCGATTTTAATTTTCTGCTCTACCAAAGTAATTACCAAAACTACAACTGGCAAAATACCTCAAACTTTGATAAGCAAAATATAAACAGTTTGGCTTTCAAGTATAGTTCCAAAGCGTACGGTACATTGTCTGCAAAATATACCAATATAGATAAGTATACTTATTTTAAATCTACGGCCACACAAGAACAGATAGATGCTGGTCAGGAAAATGCATATATTAAACCATTTCAAGAGAGTGCATCTGTTGGTTATTTAAAATTAAAATATGGAAAAGAGTTTAAATTTGGTCGTTGGGCTTTAGATAATACAGTAATGTATCAAAATGTAACCCAGTCCAATTCCGTTTTAAATGTGCCAGACTTTGTAACCAGAAACACACTTTATTTCTCTAAAGATGTATTTAAGGGGGCAATGTTTTTACAAACAGGAGTTACTTTTAAGTATTTTACTGCTTATAATATGAATGCTTACAATCCTGCTTTAGGGGAATTTTACATTCAAGATCAAGAAAAGTTAGGTGCATATCCTATGTTAGACTTCTTTATAAATGGAAAAGTAAAGCAAACAAGAATCTATTTAAAGGCAGAACACTTTAATTCGTCCTTTACGGGCTACGATTTTTATTCGGCTCCAAATTACCCTTATCGTGACTTTGTTATACGTTTTGGGTTGGTATGGAACTTCTTTTCTTAATCTAATATTAGAATAACTCCCATTTATTACCCATTATACAAATAATTCTATAGGTTGATAATCGCCATTCAATAGTTAAAGTAATAGGGTTTAAGAGCGGTTAAAACTCGCGGACAGATATTTTTTAAAAAAGCATCAAAAAAGAATAGGTT
>NZ_JBDVAA010000184.1:0-6360 GCF_039943695.1 Cellulophaga sp.
TTTTATAAACTCACGAACATCTAACCAATTGCTTTGTATATTAACTTGGTTTAAATATGCATTTAAAATAGTAGTAGAAAGCAACTCTCCGTAACCAACAACTTGGTCGTACACAAAACTACGTTTTGGCGACTTGTTCCACGCTAAAAAGCCCTGTACTTCATCAAACAAAACTTTAACTTTAGCATAAACTTCATGCTGTGTATTGTCAAACAAATCATTTAAAATATTTGTATGAAAATCAACAATTTCTTGAATTGTTGCTGGTAAAGCAGCCTTATCATTAAAATAAGCATTTACAACATCTTCCATTGCATTTGTTGTTTTGCCCATTGCAGAAACAACTACCAAAGTGTTAGTATGCCCAACTTGTTGTAACACATTTACAACATTTTTTACACCAGTAGCATCTTTTACAGAAGCGCCACCAAATTTAAAAATCTTCATTTTATTATCTTATATTTTGTATTAACTAGCCTATGTATTAAAGGTTAGCTATGTAATTTTCAATTCCTTTTTCATCTAAATGTACAACGTCCCAATCTCTTTTTACGTCTGCACCTTTACTTTGGTAAAATTTAATAGCTGGCTCGTTCCAATCTAGAACTTCCCAACATATACGTTTTACACCTTGACTATGGCCGTATTTTATAACCTCATTTAATAACAAAGTTCCTAAACCAGAACCACGCATTTTCTGAGTAACAATTAAATCTTCTAAATGCAAAACAGGACCTTTCCAGGTAGAATATCTGTTATACACCAAAGCAAGACCTGCTATTTCATTATTTGCCTCTGCAACAAAGCAGTGAAACAATTTATGATCTCCAAAACCATCTAAAATTAAATCATCTACAGTAACTTCTACCGCTTCTGCTTCTTTTTCAAAAAGTGCCAGTTCCTTAATTAAATTAAGTACTTGCGGCATATCTTCTTTGGTTGCATCTCTAGTAATAAACTCCATAATTTTTCTTCTAATAAACTGCAAAGTAACACGTTTAAGCGACTTTAAATAACGAAAACGTTGTAGTATCACAAAATTATCGATATTTGTACTTAAATAAAACACAGCTATTGATGGACAAAAAAACAAGACTTTAGGAGAATTTATCATTGAAAACCAATCCTCATTTCAATATTCTTCTGGGGAACTCTCTAAACTAATTAACGCCATACGTTTAGCCGCAAAAGTGGTAAACCACGAGGTAAACAAAGCAGGATTAATAGATATATTAGGCGCTGCTGGCGATACTAACATACAAGGAGAAGACCAACAAAAGCTAGATGTTTTAGCAAACGAAAAGTTTATACAAACGCTAAAAAACAGAGAAATTGTTTGTGGTATTGCATCGGAAGAAGAAGATGATTTTATTAGCATTAATAGCCAAGATGAGCAACACCAAAACAAATATATTGTACTTATAGACCCATTAGATGGTTCTTCTAACATAGATGTAAACGTATCTGTAGGTACAATTTTTTCTATATACCGTAGAGTAACACCAGTTGGTACACCAGTAACAATAGAAGACTTTTTACAACCAGGCGATAACCAAGTAGCAGCAGGTTATATTGTTTATGGTACATCTACAATGTTAGTATATACAACAGGTGATGGTGTAAATGGTTTTACATTAAACCCAGCAATTGGTACTTTTTACTTGTCTCACCCAAATATGCAATTTCCAGAAACAGGTAAAATATATTCTGTTAACGAGGGTAACTACATACACTTTCCGCAAGGCGTAAAAGATTATATAAAATATTGCCAGCAAGAAGAAGGAGACAGGCCATACACCTCTAGGTATATTGGCTCATTAGTATCAGATTTTCATAGAAATATGATAAAGGGTGGTATTTATATGTATCCAAAAAGTAATAAAGCCCATGAAGGTAAACTGCGTTTGTTGTATGAGTGTAACCCAATGGCATTTTTAGCAGAACAAGCAAATGGTAAAGCAACTAATGGTAAAGAACGTATAATGGCTTTAAAGCCAACAGAATTGCACCAACGTGTACCTTTTTTCTGTGGTAGCACAAAAATGGTAGAAAAAGCAGAAGAATTTATTGCAAAAGCAAGTAAATAATAAACTTAAAAGCTATAAAAACAAAAAACGAGGCAAAAGCCTCTTTTTTTTATACTTGTAAGCCTATTTGTTTATCTTCTAACAAACATAGCATAATCTTCAAAATCTAATTTTCCACCAAAAATAGTTATAGATCTAGAAATTACCTGATCTGCAGACTCATTAGAATATCCTAAACCAATAGCATATTTTTTAATAAGCAAACGCTCATCATCATCAATATTATGATCTGCAAATATAATTTTAAACAAATCGTACATACGCTCTAAACGCCTGTCTAAACTTGTTGGCGGATCTATTGGGTATTTCCCTGGATTTTTCATTACCTCTTTGTACTCAGTTTCAGTAATATCTAATTTACGTGCAAAACGGTCTAAAACAACTTGCTCTGCATCATTAACCTCACCATCTACACTTGCTAAAGAAGCAATAGATGCAAAGTGTGCAACATTTTTTCTATGTTGGCTATTACCGTATAAATCTTTAAAAGACATAATTTATAATTTAATTTAGACTGCAAATATAATTTTTTGCAATTATAGAACTTCAAAATTTTAAAATTATTTTGGGCGTTCGTTAAAACAGCTGTTTTTAACGCCGTGCTATACGTTACTAATCCTCGCAAAAAGCTGCGGGTTATTCACTACTATCACTAACGCAGTAAAAAGTAACCGCTTTGTTTTAATGTAAGATTTTACTTATATTTATAATGTAACAACCTCATAAGTAATGAAGCATTTTATATTACTCATCTTTTTTAGTTTAAGTATTATTAGCGCTCAAACGCAAAAAGGAAAAGCCACCTATAAACTAAAACACCCGAAAATAGATGTAGTAAACCCAACAAAAAAACCATCTGCAATGGGCAACAGAATAACAGAGTCTATAAAAACAGCCCAAGAGCTCATAGAATTTAATTTGGTTTTTAATAATAAAGAGTCTGTTTTTTACAGAGAAGAAAAACTATACGCAAACCTAGACAAGTTTACTAAAGGTATTATAGAAGTATTAAGCGAAGGTAGGTATTACAGTAACATAGCTACCAACCAAAAATTAAAATCTACCTCTTTTGATAATCAAAAATTTATTGTAAACATTTACCAACCACAGCCTTGGAAAATTAAAGACACAACCAAAACCATACTTGGTTATACTTGCCATAAAGCCACACTTACCAAAACAAATAAAAAAACAACAAAAGACTATACTGTAGAAGCTTGGTTTAGCAAAGATATACCCTACTATTTTGGCCCGGACGAGTACAATGGTTTACCAGGACTTATTTTAGAACTAAAGCTAAACCCTAAACAAACAATATACTGTACAGGTGTAGAACTACAGAGTAAAAAAAATAAACTACTTACAAAACCTACAGAAGGAACTTATGTAAACTCTAATGAAGAGTTTGAAGACATTGTAAAAACATTAGCCTCTACAGCAAAGCAAAAACATTAATTAAGGTACACGTAAACCTTCTTTTTTATTTATTACAAAACTTTAAAAATGATATTGATTAAAGAAAGTAAGTTTCATTACCAAAAAAGATTTCTAATTATTACCATCCTCTTTTGTATATCAATTACAAATGCTCAAATACAAAAAGGTATGGCTACTTATAAGAGTAAACATCCAGAAATAGATGTAGTAGACCCAACAAAAAAACCTTCACATACTAGAGATCAGATTAAACAATCTATAAAAACAGCGGATGAACTAATTGATTTTAACTTGGTCTTTAATAACAAAAAATCTCTGTTTTATAAACAAGATAAGATATACACTAATTTAGACCGTATTACCAGAACTATGATTAATGCCACTTATAGTGGTACTTATTATTCAGATATTGAAAACAATGAAAAATTAAGAGTTGTTACTTTTTCTGGAGAAACCTTTATAGCCAATATTAACAAAAATCTGCCTTGGAAAATTACTGATACAACAAAAGTTATACTTGGCTACACATGCTACAAAGCAACATTATTAAAAAAAAATGAGAGGACTAAGAAATACAATACCATAGAAGCTTGGTTTAGTAAAGAAATACCCTATTATTTTGGACCTTTAGAATTCAATGGTTTACCAGGACTTATTTTAGAACTAAAGCTAAATCCTAAACAAACAATATACTGTACAGGTGTAAAACTACAGAGTAAAAAAAATAAACTACTTACAAAACCTACCGATGGTAAACATATAGAATCTCTTGGAGAACTAAATAAAATAGCCATAGAACTAATGCGTAAAAAAAGACAGAAGTAAACACATTAATAAAGAAAAAGAATACAAATTATTTTTAAACTAAAAATATAGTTTTATATTAGCAAGGTCATCATCAATAAACAACAGGCTATATATGAAACATTTACTCTATTTAATTTTACTACTTCCTTTTTTTTCTTTAGCTCAAATACATAGCGGTACTATAACATATGGCATTACTATAAATAAGCGAGACGATGATAGTTACAAAGGCAAGGAAGGAGTAAAAGAAACAATGATGTTGGTAAGTAAAGCTGCAGCAAACGTAAACTATAAACTTAAGTTTAACGCAGCATATGCAAAGTTTAATGTGGACAACAAATTAGCTATAAAAGATGGTGATTTAGAAGAGTTAGCCATTATTATTTCTGGAAACAAAGGAACTTATTACACATCTTTATCTGAAAAAAAACAGATAATAAAAACAGATGCAGGTATAAATATTAATGCTCCAATAGAAAATGAAGATTGGGACCTAACTAAAGAAACTAAAAAAATAGGAGATTTTTTATGCTATAAGGCAACACAAGTAAAAACAGTACCTAAAGGAGATGTTACTGTAGTAGTATGGTATACACCAGAAATACCATTTGCTTATGGTCCAAACCATTACGTAGGTCGGTTACCAGGCCTAATATTAGAATTAAATGGCTTAATGGCTACTTACAAAGCCAAAGAGATAAAACTAAACCCTAAAAAAGCAATTGTTATAAAGTGGCCAAAAGAGAAAAATAATATGTCTGCAAGCGAGTATAAAAAAGCTGGTGACAAACTCTATCAAGATCGTAAAGATGAGCGTAAAAGATAAACATAGTATTGTTGTAAACGTTATGTTTCTAGTGTTGTGCTTTACTAGTGTAATAGCGCAAAAAACAACGTCTGGCAGTATTACATATACAGTTAATTTAGCTCCAGAATTAATTAAAAACATTTCTAAAACAAATAACCCTAGTACAAGAGCAATATTAAAAAACTCTAAAGAAGTTAGTTACGCTTTAAATTTTAATAGCAAATTATCTACCTATCAAAAAAATGAAAGCTTGTATGATGAAAGCAAACAAAAACTTAACTTAGTTACTACTGGAGCAGGCGGTGCAAGTATATTCTACTACAACACAAAAGATAATACTTTGCTTAAACAGTTAAAATTAGGAGGAGATACTTTTTTAATTACTCAAAACACTAAAAAATGGAAGCTTTTAAATTCTTCAAAACAAATAGGAAAGTACAATTGCTACAAAGCAACTCTTTTAGATAAAAACAATGAACCAACCAAAATAACGGCTTGGTATACTTTAGATTTTCCCTTACCATACGGCCCAAAAGATTACAATGGTCTACCAGGCATAATATTGGAGTTGTACGAAGGTAAATTCTTTTTTAAAGCATCTAAAATACAGTTATCAAATAAAGATAAAATTATAGAAAAGCCAGTAGACGGTATTAAACTAACACAAGAAGAATTTAATAACAGATTTAAAGGTTTTTTTGATGAAAAATAGTGTTGTAAAAATTGTATTAGCATTGATTCTACTAAGCAACTTTACTTATAGTCAAGAGCTGAGTGGTATTATTATGTATAATGGATCACTCAACAAAACTTATATAGATAGCGTATTAAAAACAATTTACGATAATAAAAATATACCTCATGCTCATAAAGAATTTGCCAAAAATGAATATGGAAGTGCTGCTGACGTAGATTATTATTTACATTTTAAAAATAATCAATCGTATTTTTATTACAATGATGCTATTGAATTGGAAACAGGGCACAATCCAACATCGAGCTTAATAGGTAAAATGCCCTTTTATAGAAATATAAAAGCAAATAATATTATAGAAATAAACCAATACGTAGGAACAATAGACAGAAAACCTCTACAATGGAAAATAACTAATAAAAGAAAAAAAATTGGCAAATATGTTTGTAACCAAGCATTGGCAACTGAAACTTTATTTAGCAGACAAGGACATTATTATACTGAAAAAGTAGAAGCTTGGTTTACCA
>NZ_JBDVAA010000185.1:0-20967 GCF_039943695.1 Cellulophaga sp.
CGTATACCCTGGGTTTATTGCTGCTTGTACCGTTTTAGGATTGGTAGAAGTAGATGCCGTTAGAGCTAGTGATGACCAAGCAGAAATTGGCGGAATGATACCACACGTAAGAAGTTTAATTGCTTACAATTCTGAATCTAAAGTAATTGAAAGTATGCGTCCTAATGGTGTGCTTATGGCACAAATAGCACCTAGAGGTGGTGTTATACCAGGTACATCTTCTGTTGTACAGTTAGATGCTTGGAACTGGGAAGACGCTGCAGTAAAAACAGATGAAGGTATACATTTACATTGGCCAAGTTCTTACAGAAGAGGTCGTTGGTGGATGGGTGAACCAAGAGGTTTACAGCCTAACAAAACTTATAAAAAAGATATTAATTCAATTGTAGATTTTATAGTTAACGCAAAGGCATACAATGAAACTACTGCAAAACCATTTCATCAAGAATTTGCTGCTATGGAAGGCCTTTTTTCTGGTGAGCAAAAAATGTATGTGTATGCAGATGGCGAAAAAGAAATTATTGATGCTATTACTACCCTAAAAGAAAACAAGATTAAAAATGTTGTTTTAGTTGGTGGCTATAATGCTTACAAAATAACAGACTTTTTAAAAGAGAATAATATTCCTGTTTTAGTTAGAGCTATGCACAATTTACCTAGTAACAATGATGATGATTATGACTTACCATACAAAATGGCAAAGCTATTAACAGATAAAGGCTTACTTGTAGGTATACAAAATAATGGCGAAGCTAATTTCCAGAACAGAAACTTGCCATTTTATGCAGGTCATGCAGTTGCTTACGGTATGGATAAAGAAGCAGCCTTACAATTAATTACGAGTAATACTGCAAAGATTTTAGGTATTGATAAAACTCACGGTACATTAGCTGTTGGCAAAAGTGCTACCTTGTTTATATCTGAAGGTGACGCTTTAGAAATGCGTACAAATAAGTTACAAAAAGCCTTTATAGATGGTAGAGATGTGTCTTTAGAAACACACCAAACCGAATTGTACAAAAGGTATATGGGTAAATACAACAGAGGAGAATAGCTGTTTATAGTACTAAACTTAAAAGCCTCCAAAACAATAAGTTTTGGAGGCTTTTTATTTTGTTGCTAGAGTATATTACTCTTGCACTTTACCTTCAACAAAAACTGCGGCTTCAGGTTTTGCAAAAAATGACGCCGGTTTAGCTTCTTTACTTACCGTTACATTTTCAAAAGGAACTGTATTTCTTACCTCCTTTATAACTCCTTCTTCTGCTTTATGCCAGCTAATAGATTTTGGTAACACTAAACCATTTACTGTTTGCCAATCGTTATAATGTATCCAACTGTAGTTATTAGAAACTTCTCCACTTCTGTAACTTACACTATATCCTAACCAAGCCATTTGCTTAGTATCTGGATCAAAATGGATAAAATATAAATCTTTGTAAGATGCTCCTACTCCAGGATTGTAACTAATTTTAACTCCCGGGTAGCTTTTACCTTCATAAACTACAGGTTCTGTTTCACCATAAATAATTCCGTCATCTGCCAAAACAAATGGCATTGCGTAAAAATAAAACATAAGGTTGTGGTAAAATACTGCATCGCCTTTAAAATCCTTATTTTCATCTAACAACCACGTTTTTTCATTAGAAAAACCTATGGTGTGGTTTGGAGTAACTACCTTGTCTTCTCTGGTGTGTAAATTAATTGTATGTGTTTCTCTAGCATCTGGCTTTGGAATATCAAAAGTTAAACTTTTCATACTTTTCCAAGTATCCAAACCTCCGTGAGCTTTAAAAACTTCTTGTAACTCTTGTGGGTATGCTGTTACCTCTACCTCTAAAGTTTTTTCTTGTTTTGCTTCTTCTTTTGGAGCTTGTTTTTTCTCTTGTTTACAAGAAACAATAAAAATAGAAAATAAGGCCAATGCTAAATACTTCATTCTTTAAAATTTAAATTATTAGTTATCTATATTTATAAGTTACAAATAGTCGTAATGCTAATATATAATTTACAATATTACATTACTTTTGTTGCAATGAATACATTTAAACAAATTACCAGCCTCCAAAACCCGTTAATTAAGAAAACTTTAGTACTTAAAGATAAGTCTAGAGAACGCAAAAAAACTAACATATTTGTTTTAGAAGGCGCTAGAGAGCTTCAGCTTGCTTTAAAAGGTGGTTATATTATAGAAACTTTGTTTTTTTGTAAAGATTTAATTTCTAATGAAGCGCTAAATTCACTTATAAAAAACAGCTCTGCAGAGGTAATAGAAGTAAGTTTAGATGTATATCAAAAAATAGCATACAGATCTACTACAGAAGGCGTTGTTGCACTTGTAAATAGTAAAGAACACAACTTAAACAGTTTACAACTTAGCACTAAAAAACCTTTAATTTTAATAGCAGAAGCGCCAGAAAAACCAGGTAATATTGGTGCATTGTTACGTACGGCAGATGCAGCAAATTTAGATGCTGTTATTATTGCTAACCCTAAAACAGACCTTTATAACCCAAACATTATACGCTCTAGTGTTGGTTGTGTTTTTACTACTAAAATTGCAACTGGTACAACAACCGAAATTATAACTTATTTAAAAGAAAATAATATTGCCACCTATTGTGCTGCGTTAACTGCTTCAAAAACATATACTACTATAGATTACACTAGTGGCTCTGCTATTGTAGTTGGTACAGAAGCAACTGGCCTATCTAACCAATGGTTAGACAATTCTACCCAGAATATTATAATTCCTATGGAAGGACAAATAGATTCTATGAACGTTTCTGTTGCTGCTGCTATAGTTATTTTTGAAGCAAAGCGACAAAGAGGCTAGTATTTACTATTTTTACAAAACGAAACCAAACCACCACCTATAACTATATTTATGAGTATTCTTTTTTACGTAATACTTGGTATTATTATACTTCAATTTTTAATAGATGCCATTGTAGATTATTTAAATGCTAAAAAATTTAAAGAAGCTATACCTCAAGAATTAGATGGTATCTTTAATAAAGAAGAGTATATAAAATCTCAACGATACAAAACGGCTAATTATAGGTTCGGTATTTTTTCTGGTAGTTTTTCGGTATTATTAACACTTTCCTTTTTGCTTTTTGGAGGATTTGCTTGGGTAGATAATCTTGCGCGTAGCATAACAAACAACCCTATTTTAATTGCCACTATATTTTTTGGGATAATAATGATAGGCAACAGTATACTAAATGTTCCCTTATCTTACTATAGCACTTTTGTTATTGAAGAAAAATTTGGCTTTAATAAAACCACTAAAAAACTGTTTTTTATAGATTTAATTAAAAGTTGGTTTTTAACTGCCATTATTGGCGGTGCACTTTTGGCATTAGTTATATGGTTTTATAATTGGGCTGGCACTAATTTTTGGGTGTATGCTTGGGCAGTAATTGCTACTATTTCTATTTTTATGAATATGTTTTATAGCAAGCTAATTGTACCACTTTTTAACAAGCAAACGCCTTTAGAAAATGGAAGCCTTAAAACAAAGATTGAAGCGTATGCTAAAAAAGTTGGCTTTGAACTACAGAATATTTTTATAATAGATGGCTCTAAGAGATCTACAAAAGCAAATGCATACTTTTCTGGTTTTGGCAAACAAAAAAGAATTACGTTGTATGATACACTTGTTAAAGATTTAGATGAAGAAGAGATTATTGCCGTTTTAGCACATGAGGTTGGTCATTACAAACGCAAGCATATTCTATTTAATTTAACGGCTTCAATTTTGCTCACTGGTTTAACATTGTACATTTTATCAATCTTTATAAATACCCCAAGTATTTCTTTGGCAATTGGTGTTACTGTACCTAGTTTTCATGCGGCTTTAATAGGATTTGGAATATTATACAGTCCAATATCAGAAATTACAAGTCTAATAATGAACTACTTATCTAGAAAATTTGAATACCAAGCAGATGATTACGCAAAAAAAACATATGCTTCTTCCCCATTAATTACCTCTTTAAAAAAACTATCTAAAACTAGTTTAAGCAATCTTACGCCACACCCTGCGTATGTTTTTATGAACTACTCCCACCCTACGCTAATTGACCGAATTAACAATTTAAAAAAATAATTTTTGTTGATTATTACCAAACTTTAATGTAATTTTAGTTTATATGACGGAAGCGGAAATAGAAAAAGAAAATAAAGAAATTACACGCCAGTATAAAGAATTACTGCGTGTTAGTTACTTAACACTTTCTGATGATGATAAAAAGCTTATTAGATCTGCGTTTGAGATTGCTGTGGATGCACACAAGGACCAACGTAGAAAATCTGGCGAAGCCTATATTTTTCATCCAATAGCTGTTGCTAGAATTGTAGCTTCAGAAATTGGTTTAGATGCTGTTTCTATAGCCTCTGCCCTGTTGCATGATGTTGTAGAGGATACCGAGTATACACTTGCAGATATAGAGCGTATGTTTGGAGAAACAGTTGCTAAAATTGTAGATGGTTTAACAAAAATTGCTCACCTTAAAAAAGATATGAACGTATCTCAACAGGCAGAGAATTTTAGAAAAATGCTACTAACCTTAAATGATGACGTTAGGGTTATTATTATAAAAATTGCAGACCGTTACCACAATATGCTTACTATGGATTCTATGCCAGAGTACAAGCAATTAAAAATAGCATCTGAAACTTTATATATTTATGCGCCACTTGCTCATAGAATTGGACTTTACAATATTAAAACTGAATTAGAAGATTTAAGTTTAAAGTATACAGAACCTGAAGTTTATAATGACATTCAGGATAAAATTGAAGAAACAAAAGAAGAGCAACAAGAATATATTGATTCTTTTTCACATACTATAGAAGACTCCTTAGATAAAGAAGGTTTAAATTATACCATTAAAGGCCGAATGAAGTCTATTTTTTCTATTCGTAGAAAAATGAAAGTTCAGAATGTACCTTTTGATGAAATTTATGACAAGTTTGCTATTCGTATTATTTATAAGTCTGATAAAGCAAACGAAAAGTTTTTAGCTTGGAAAATTTACTCTGTAGTTACAGACAACTTTACACCAAACCCAGTACGTTTAAGAGATTGGATCTCTTCTCCAAAATCTACTGGTTACGAGGCTTTGCACATTACTGTTATGGGACCAGATGCCAAATGGGTAGAAGTACAAATACGTAGTGAGCGTATGCATGAAATAGCAGAAAAAGGATATGCTGCTCACTTTAAATACAAACACGGAGACCAAAAAGAGCAAGGTATTGAGGTTTGGCTAAATAGACTGCAAGAAGCATTAGAAAATGCAAATACAAATGCTGTAGATTTTGTTGAAGAGTTTAAACTAAACCTATACTCTAAAGAAATATTTGTTTTTACACCACAAGGAGATTTAAAATCGTTGCCAAAAGGTGCTACGTCTTTAGATTTTGCCTTTCATATACACTCAGAAATTGGTTTAAAAACCAGAGGGACTAAAGTAAATGGTAAGCTTGTGCCTTTAAATACTATTTTACATAGTGGTGACCAAGTAGAAGTAATAACATCAGACAAATCTAAACCCAACCAAAGTTGGCTAGATTATGCAACTACAGCACGTGCCAGATCTAAAATTAAATCATCTTTAAGAGAAGAGAAAAAAGAAATTGCTGAAGAAGGTAAAGAAATTTTACGTCGTAAATTAAAATCGCAAAAAATTGCTTTTAATGAGGATACTATTAATAAAATGGTAGCCCACTTTAAGTTAAAAACAAGTTTAGATTTATTTTACAGAATAGCTACTGGCTCTATAGACAACAACAAAATAAAAGATTTTGCATCGTCATATAGTAATGCTTTTATCAGTTTTTTTAAAAATAGAATTAGAAGAAATCCTACTCCAGAGAATATAGATAAGGAAGAGATTACAGCAAAATATGATCAGCTTGTTTTTGGTAAAGAAGAAGAAAAACTAAAATACAAACTATCACAATGTTGTAACCCAATACCTGGTGATGATGTTTTTGGCTTTATTAGTGTAAACGAAGGTATTAAGGTACACTCTAAAAACTGTCCAAATGCCATATCTTTGCAGTCTAACTATGCCTACAGAATTATACAGGCCAAATGGATAGATTCTTCTCAGCAAGAATTTACTGCCAATATAAAACTTACAGGAATAGACAACATTGGTTTAATTAGTGACTTAACTTCAATTATTTCTCAACAAATGCACGTTAATATGAAGAGTGTTAACTTTAGTACAGATGGCGGTACTTTCTCGGGAAAAATTACGGTTGTAGTTAAAAATAATTCCATCTTAATTAAACTTATTAACAATTTAAAGAAAATTAACGGTATAGATAAAGTAGTTAGACTTTAAAATTTACACTACATTTGCAAACCGAAAAGCTGTAGAAATACTATGGGTAGTAACAAAAATCAAGACATTGTAAAAAATGTCTTCACGACTTTTTTAGAAGAAAACGGACACAGAAAAACTCCCGAACGCTACGCTATACTCCAAGAAATTTACGAAAGTGAAGATCATTTTGATATAGAATCTCTTTATATCAAAATGAAAAACAAAAACTATAGAGTAAGTAGAGCAACCTTGTACAACACTATTGAACTTTTATTAGATTGCAAATTGGTACGTAAGCACCAGTTTGGAAAAAATCAGGCTCAGTATGAGAAATCGTATTTTGATAGACAACATGACCATGTTATACTAACAGATACGGGAGAGGTAATGGAATTTTGTGACCCTAGAATACAGTCAATTAAAAAAACAATAGAAGATGTGTTTGATATTAAAATAACAAACCACTCACTATATTTCTACGGAACAAAAAACAAAAAAGAAAACAACTAACCAATTACAAGTAATGGCAGTAGATTTACTACTAGGACTCCAATGGGGAGACGAAGGAAAAGGAAAAATTGTTGATGTATTAACTAAAGATTACGACATTATTGCGCGTTTTCAAGGTGGTCCAAATGCTGGACATACTTTAGAATTTGACGGTATTAAACACGTACTTAGAACTATTCCATCAGGAATTTTCCACAAAAAAGCAATGAACGTTATTGGTAACGGTGTTGTTATAGACCCAGTTGTTTTTGTAAAAGAATTAGAAGGTTTAGACCAGTTTGATATTGACTATAAGGCTAAACTTATTATTTCTAGAAAAGCACATTTAATTTTACCAACGCACCGTTTGTTAGATGCAGCTTCTGAAGCATCTAAAGGAAAAGCAAAAATTGGTTCTACATTAAAAGGTATTGGTCCAACTTATATGGATAAAACTGGTAGAAATGGTATGCGTGTTGGAGACTTAGAATTAGAATCTTGGAAAGAAAAATATCGTCATTTAGCAGACAAGCATGAAACTATGATTAGTTTCTATAATGTAGATATACAATATGACTTAGATGAAATGGAAGTTGAGTTTTTTGATGCTGTAGAGCGTTTAAAAGAATTAACTTTTATAGATAGTGAAGAGTATTTAAACCAAGCTATTAAAGATGGAAAAACTATATTAGCAGAAGGTGCACAAGGTTCTTTATTAGATATAGATTTTGGTACATACCCATTTGTAACATCATCTAACACAACAGCAGCAGGTGCTTGTACTGGTTTAGGAATTGCTCCTAATAAAGTAAAAGAAGTATATGGTATTTTTAAAGCATATACCACACGTGTAGGTTCTGGCCCATTCCCAACAGAATTGTTTGATGAAGTTGGTGCTAATATGGCTAAAGTTGGTCATGAGTTTGGTGCTGTAACAGGTAGACCTCGCCGTTGTGGTTGGTTAGACCTTGTTGCGTTAAAATATGCTTGCCAAGTTAATGGTGTTACACAATTAAATATGATGAAGGGCGATGTACTTTCTGGTTTTGACAGCCTACAAGTATGTACTGCTTACGAGTATAAAGGAGAAACCATATCTCACTTACCATACAACATAGAACCAGAAAATGTAAACCCTATTTACACAGAGTTCCCTTGTTGGAAAGAGGATTTAACTAAAATGACAGATCCTTCTCAGTTCCCTAAAGAACTAAATGAGTATATAGATTTTCTAGAAAAAGAATTAGAAATTCCTATTAAAATTGTTTCTGTTGGTCCAGATAGAAAACAGACAATTAATAGATAAACATACTAAGCCACATTTTTAAAATGTGGCTTTTTTTTTGCTCTTCTTTAGGCACATAGCTTCATATTCATAAATCTATGCCAATCTGTTATCAGAACAATCAAAAAAAACCTATTTTTGACCAAAATTTTAAGACTTGCTTAAATATAAATTAGTTATTGGTTTAATCTTATTTGTTTTTGGTGTTAACGCACAAGATAAACCCGTAGAAAAAAAACAAATAAACATAGTGCATGGTGCTAACTTTACCAAGAATGAAGTTAAGTACCCAGGCGCATCTATATTTAGTAGAGATAGCCAAAGACAGGTAGAGTTTGAGCATCAAGGTGCTACACTTTGGTGTGATGTTGCTGTTTTTTATCCTAAAAAAAATAAGCTTATTGCTATAGATAATGTTCGTATGCAACAGGGAGACTCTATACAAATGGATAGTGGCAAACTAGAATATTTTGGTGACATTAAATTAGCAAAAGCATCTAAAAATGTAGTTTTACAAAGTCCAGATGCCACACTTACTACAGATACTTTATATTTTGACAGAGAAAAACAAGAGTCTTACTACAGACATTTTGGTAAAATTGTAGATACTGCTAACGTTATAAAAAGTAGAATTGGCAGGTTTTTTATGGAAACCAACAAATACCAATTACAAGATAGTGTTACAGTAGAAAATCCTAAATACCACGTTTTATCTGAGCAAATGGATTATTACACAGATTCTGAGCACGTATATATGTATGGTCCTTCTACAATTACAGGTAAAGACTATGTTATGTATTGTGAGCGTGGTTATTATGACTCTAGAGTAGAAACTGGTTATGGCATAAAAAATACACGCATAGACTATAGTAATAAAATTATTGAAGGCGATAGCGTTTACTTTAATAAACGCAAAAAATTTGCCTCTGCTACCAATAACATAGTGGTTACAGACACAGTTAATGATGGTGTTATTAGAGCTCATTATGCAGAAGTTTACAAAGAAAAAGATTCCATATTTGCTACAAAAAGAGCAGTTGCTATTAATGTAATGGAGAAAGACTCTTTGTATATGCACGGAGATACATTAATGATTACTGGCAAACCAGACAATAGAGTTATACGTGCTTTTAGAGATGCTAAATTTTTTAAAACTGATATAAGTGGTAAATGTGATTCTATTCACTTTGATCAAAAAACTGGTATAACACAACTTATTACCAATCCTATTATTTGGAATATTGATAACCAAATGACAGGAGATAGTATACATTTAATTAGTGATTTAGAGACTGATAAATTAGACTCCTTAAAAGTGATAAATAATGCATTTATAATATCACTAGATACTATAAGCAAAACGGGGTATAACCAAGCAAAAGGTAAAAATTTATTTGGCAAGTTTATAAATAACGAGCTAAATATGATAGACCTTGTACAAAACGTAGAGGTTATCTACTATTCCTATAACGATCAAAATGAATTTATAGGTATAGATGAATCTCTTTGTGGCAAAGTAAGCATGCTTATGCAAGAGAATGCTATAGATGTTATTACCTACTTTATAAACCCTAGTGGCCAAACTTTTCCAGAAGGTCAAGAACCAGAAAGAGGTGTAAAATTAAAAGGTTTTGTTTGGTATGGTGATCAGCGCATTTACACTAAGGACGATATTTTTGGCGAAGATGACAACAACCTTGTTCTGCCAGTTATAAGGGGAATTACAAACCCAATAGATATAGATGCAGAAGAACAAGAGCGTCATAAAAACCAAGGAGATCCAATAAATAACCCGCCCAATACCAAGGCTACAAGAAAAAAAGGAATACCTAAACCTACACTATCTAAGCCAGTACCAAGTACAAAACTAAAGCAACAAAAATAAATTACAGGTGAAAAAGGACTTTTTACACTACCAAGCACAAACTAGTCCGCATCCTTTAACTTTACAAGTTTCTAGAGCTAGCGGCAGTTATATTTATGATCAAGACAACAATGCACATTTAGATTTTGTAGCGGGTGTTTCTGCTTGCACTTTAGGTCATTGTCACCCAAAAGTAGTAGCCGCAGTAACTAAGCAAGCATCAGAATATATGCACGTAATGGTATATGGCGAATATGTGCAAGAGCCTGCGGTAGCTTACACTAAACTTTTAGCGTCACTATTACCTTCTAATCTAGAAACTACATACTTGGTTAACTCTGGCACAGAAGCCATTGAGGGCGCCTTAAAATTAGCTAAAAGAGCCACAGGAAGACACAAAATAGTTGCCGCACGCAATTCTTATCACGGTAATACTATGGGTAGTATGAGTGTTTCTGGAGCAGAATCTCAAAAAAGTGCATTTAGACCCTTAGTTCCTGGCACAACTTTTATCTCATTTAATTCTGAAAAAGATTTAGCAAAAATTACAACAGAAACAGCTGCTGTAATTTTAGAAACCATACAAGGTGGTGCTGGTTTTATAGTACCCAAAAACACCTATTTGCAAAAAGTAAAAGCTAGGTGTACAGAGGTTGGCGCTTTATTAATTTTAGATGAAATACAACCCGGATTTGGTAGAACAGGTAAATTATTTGCTTTTGAGCATTATAATTGTACTCCAGATATTTTAGTAATTGGTAAAGGTATGGCTTCTGGTATGCCTGTAGGTGCTTTTGTTGCCTCTAACGAACTAATGAAAAACCTGCAAACACAGCCTAAACTAGGCCATATAACTACTTTTGGCGGTAATCCTGTTATTGCAGCTGCCAGTTTAGCTACATTGCAAGAATTAACTACAAGTAACATAATTAATGATACTTTAGAAAAAGAAAAATTATTTAAAAAACTATTAAAACACGAGTATATAAAAGAGATTCGTGGTAAAGGTTTAATGTTAGCTGTTATGTTAGCAAATGCAGATATAACTAATCATGTTGTAATGCACTGTGCTAAAAACAGACTAATATTATTTTGGTTATTGTTTGAGCCAAAGGCGGTACGTATTTCCCCTCCTTTAACCATTTCTAACCAAGAAATTACCTTAGGATGTAAGCTAATTATAGAAGCTTTAAATTCCTACAAAAAGTAATTTGTTAACTACTTTGTTAATAATATAGGCTACTACAGTCTAAAAAAAGTAACCTAAAACCTTACTTTTATTTTAATCTTATCAAGCAAGAAAGAATTTATATGGCATTTGAAGCTGAAGAAAGACCAGACAGACCGATAGCAAAATTTGAGTCAATGCTAAAGACAGATGACGTCTACTTCTTTGACGCGGAAGATTTTGAAGACATTATTCACCATTACTTAAATAATGGTAAAATGGCATTGGCAAAAAAAGCCATTAAAATTGGACTAACCCAACACCCAAGTACAATAGAGTTAAAACTTTTAGAAGTAGAGGTTCACGTTTTTGAAAACAACCTTGAACTTGCTGAAAGTATGCTAGATAGTTTACAAACTATAGACAGCAATAACGAAGAAATATACATACAAAGGGCAAATATATTTTCTAAAAAAGATAATCATAATATGGCTATTGAACTTTTAGAAAAAGCATTGTCTTTATCTGAGGATTCTATAGATATACACTCTTTACTTGGTATGGAGCACCTTTTTATGGATAATTTTGAAGAGGCTAAAAAGCACTTTATACAATGTGTTTTGTTTGATGAGCATGATTATGCATCGCTTTACAATATTATTTACTGTTTTGACTTTTTAGAAGATTTTGATGGTGCTATTGTATTTTTAAATGAATACTTAGAGAAAAATCCGTATTGCGAAGTTGCTTGGCATCAATTAGGAAAACAATACATAGAAAAAGGAATGTTTAAAGAAGCTATTTCTGCTTTTGACTTCGCCATTATTTCTGATGATAGTTTTGTTGGTGCTTACTTTGAAAAAGGTAAAATATTAGAAAAATTAAAACGTTACAACGAGGCTATAGAAAATTATGAAATTACTATAGAAATTGAAGACCCTTCTGCTTTTGCTTACTTACGCATAGGAAAATGTCATGAGAAAATAGGTAACACAGAATTAGCCAAACTAAATTACTATAAAACAGTACATGAAGATCCTTTATTAGATAAAGGATGGCTTGCAATTACTAACTTTTATATTAAACAAGAAAATTACATTAAGGCTAAAGAATACATTACCAAAGCTATTAATATAGAAGAAGAAAACTTGTTCTACTGGGAGAAAAATGCATTAATTAATGAAGCACTTGACTTAGTTGAAGATGCAGAACAATGCTATCAAAAAATGGTAGACCTGGGAGATTGTGAATTAACAACGTGGTTAAAATGGAGCAGTCTAGCAATAAAAAAAGGAGATCCACATTCCGCTATTCAAATTCTTCAACAAGCTTTAGAATTCTACCCTAATAATGCAAGCATTTTATTTAAAATAGCTGGCTCGCATATGGTACTAGATCAAACCATTAAAACAAAAGAGTATCTGGTTAAAGCATTAGGAGTTAACGCTAAAAAAGCTAGTGTATTTATGTCAGATTTTCCTCAGTTTAAAAATAATGATTGGATTAACAACATTATTCTAGAATTTAGCAACTCTTCCAAATAAATCTATATTTTTACGTTTTTTATTATAATTATGAAAGAACGTAACTTACTACAGTATTTAATTATTACTCTTAAAGGTTTAGCTATGGGAGCAGCAGACGCTGTACCAGGGGTTTCTGGGGGTACAATTGCTTTTGTTTCTGGAATTTATGAAGAGTTAATTGATAGTATTAGCAATATTAATTTATCATTATTTAAAACTCTAAAAAACGATGGATTAAAAGCATTTTGGAAACAAGCTAATGGTAACTTTATATTGGCTTTATTAACCGGAATAATAATTAGCTTTATTTCGTTTATGCGTTTGGCTAAATACTTAATAGAATACCATCCTGTTTTAATATGGTCGTTCTTTTTTGGTTTAATTGTAGTGAGTATTTACTTTGTTGGTAAGCAAATTACAAAATGGAATGCCCTAACTATTGTTGCATTAATAATTGGTGCTGGTTTAGCCTACTATATTACAAGTTTACCTGCATTGGCAGCTAATTCTAATCCTTATTATTTACTATTTGCTGGTGCTGTTGCAATTTGTGCAATGATTTTACCTGGTATATCCGGCTCTTTTATATTGGTAATAATGGGCGCCTATAAAACACTAAGTGATGCGTTTCATGATTTTGATTTAAAAAAAATAGCTTTGTTTGCAACAGGGGCTTTAATAGGGTTATTGAGTTTTAGTAGAATTTTAAAATGGTTATTTAAAAACTACCACAACACTACTCTAGCTCTTTTAACTGGTTTTATTTTAGGTTCTTTAAACAAAGTTTGGCCTTGGAAAAAAACAATAACCGTAATGATAGATGAAACAGGAGAAATTGTTCCTTTTGCATCAATATCTGACCTTGGCACACTAGCTGTTCATCAAAAAAATATAAATAATTTTGAATCGCTAAAAACGGTAACAGAACAAAGTATTATACCTATAAAATACTCAGAATTAAACCATTATATAGACCCACAAACAATGGTTGCTATTGCGTTAATGGTTACTGGTTTTTTAACTATTTTTATACTAGAAAAAGTAGCTTCAAAAAACAACTAAACAATGGAACATACTAGAACATTTATAGACAAGTTTCTCCTTGTTGTTAAAGGGCTATGTATGGGTGCTGCAAATAAAGTACCAGGTGTTTCTGGTGGCATTGTTGCCTTTGTTGGTGGTTTTTACGAAGAATTTATATACTCTCTACAAAAGTTTAATTTTAAAGCTTTAAAATTACTTTTAAACGGCAGATTAAAAAGTTTTTACAAATATATTAATGGTACTTTTATTACGCTGCTAATTTTTGGTATGCTTGTAAGTTACTTTAGTGTGTCTAAAATTTTAGATTACTTTTTAGAACATAATGAACTTAATGTTTGGGCTTGCTTTTTTGGCCTAATAATTGGCTCTATATATTACATTGCTAAAGACTTTGACTATTGGAATAAGAAAACCATTTTTGCTGCTATAATTGGGTTAATCATAGGTGTATCTATAAGTTTTTTAAATCCTGCTAAAGAAAATGACAATCTGTTTTTTATTTTTTTCTGTGGTATTATTAGTGTTTCTGGTATGACGCTTCCTGGCTTATCTGGTTCTTTTATACTAATATTACTAGGCAACTACGTATTGCTTTTAGTAGATTCTGTAAATGCTTTGTATGATACTTTTGCTGAAATATTTAAAAGTGATTTTAGTTTTACAAAAAATACAGAACGCTTAAATACATTAACAATACTTGGTGTTTTTAC
This sequence comes from Cellulophaga sp., assembly GCF_039943695.1. Lineage (NCBI taxonomy): Bacteria > Pseudomonadati > Bacteroidota > Flavobacteriia > Flavobacteriales > Flavobacteriaceae > Cellulophaga > Cellulophaga sp. Next base: position 14,431 of record NZ_JBDVAA010000185.1, read on the forward strand.
TGCTGGGTCTGCGGTAGGTTTGGTAAGTTTGTCTCATATTATAAGTTACGTATTAAAACACTTTAAACACATAACTACAGCTGTAATTTTGGGCTTTATAACAGGATCTTTAGGCGTTGTTTGGCCTTGGAAAAAAACGGTTTATAAAGTAGATGCTCTTGGGAATATTTTAATAGACTCTAACGGAAACGAAATTATTAAGAATTATTCTCGCTATTTTCCCGATTTTGTGATTTTTGAAACTTGGTGGGCTGTTTTTTTTGTAGTTATAGGAATAAGTATTTTATTAGGCCTAGATTGGTATGGAAAAAATAGGAAAAAAACAGCATAAATATGGTTTAATAGGAAAAGATATTGAGTATTCTTTTTCTAGAAATTACTTTACACACAAGTTTAAAGATCTTGGATTAACAGACTGTGAGTATGTAAATTTTGATTACCAGAATATTGATGAGTTTAAAACTACACTAAAAAACAACTCTAATATTAAAGGTTGTAACGTTACTATACCTTACAAAGAAAGTGTTATTCCGTTTTTAACTAGTTTAGATGCTAAAGCAAAAGCTATTGGTGCCGTAAATACTATAAAGTTTACAGAAAATGGTCTGGTGGGTTACAATACAGATGCGTACGGATTTAAAAAATCTATAGAACCTCATCTTAAAAAACACCATACTAAAGCATTAATTTTAGGTACAGGTGGTGCATCTAAAGCAGTAAAATATGTTTTAGAAGAATTAGGAATAATCTGTACTTATGTTTCTAGAAAAGCTAAAGAAAATCAATTTACTTATACAGATTTAGACAAAAATATAATTAAAATAAATACAGTAATTATAAACTGTACGCCTTTAGGCACACACCCAAATATTACAGACAAAGCGGCTATACCTTATGAGTATTTAGGAAAAGAACATTTATTGTTCGATTTAATTTACAATCCTAATAAAACCGCCTTTTTAAAAGCTGGGGAAACACAAGGCGCAACTATAAGTAACGGGCAACATATGCTAGAATACCAAGCCGAAGAATCTTGGAGAATCTGGAACAGTTAGCACACATAATAAATTAGAATACCTTAAAAATGAATTACTACTCGTTAAACAAAAAAGCTCCTAATACTACATTTAAAAATGCAGTAGTTAAAGGTTTGGCTCCAGATAAAGGACTATACTTTCCGGAAAGTATTACACCTTTACCTGCAGATTTCTTTAAAAATATAGATAACTTATCTTATACAGAAATTGCTTTTACTGCCATTAAACAATTTGTTTCACCAGAAATTCCTGAAGATGTTCTTAAAACTATTGTAGAGGAAACATTATCTTTTGATTTTCCTGTGGTTCAGTTAGATAAAAATATATCTACACTAGAACTTTTTCACGGGCCAACAATGGCTTTTAAAGATGTTGGCGCACGCTTTATGGCGCGCTGCCTTGGTTATTTTAATAAAGATAATACTAATGAGGTTACTGTGTTGGTAGCTACATCTGGAGATACTGGTGGCGCTGTTGCAAATGGTTTTTTAGGTGTAAAAGGTGTAAATGTTGTTATTCTTTACCCTAGCGGAAAAGTAAGTGATATACAAGAAAAACAGCTTACTACCTTAGGAAAAAATATTTCTGCTTTAGAAGTAGATGGTGTTTTTGACGATTGTCAAGATATGGTAAAACGTGCATTTTTAGATGAAGAGTTAACCAGCAAAATGCAATTAACTTCTGCAAATTCTATTAATGTAGCGCGTTGGTTACCTCAACTTTTCTACTTTATATTTGCTTATAAGCAGTTACATAAAACTCATAAAAAAATAGTTTTTTCTGTACCAAGTGGCAATTTTGGTAATATATGTGCTGGTATGGTTGCACAAAAATTAGGCTTACCTATTTACCATTTTATAGCATCTAACAACCAGAATAACGTAGTAACCAACTATTTAAAAACCGAAGATTATAATCCTAAACCATCTGTGCAAACTATAAGTAATGCAATGGATGTTGGCAACCCAAGTAACTTTATACGTATACAGGAGTTACATAAAAATGATTTTTCTGCCTTAAAAGAAAATTTATCGTCTTTTAGCTTTACTGATGAAGAAACTAAAAATGCATTAGCAACTATTTACAAAGAGCACAACTATGTAGCAGACCCACACGGAGCTGTTGGCTATTTAGGTTGCAAGGCGTATTTAAATAATAATGATGATACACATTGTGTATTTTTAGAAACAGCGCACCCAACTAAATTTTTAGATGTGGTTGAAGAAGTAATTAAAGAAAAACAGCCATTACCTCCGCAAATACAGTCAGTAATGCATAAAACAAAAGTAGCCACCAAAATTGGCAGCTACAATGAGTTAAAATCTTATTTACTAAAAAATAATTAAGCCTTAATAGTAGAGAATTTATCTAATGCTTTACCAATTAAAGTATCTCCTTTAATAATTTCAAAGGTAGCTTTGTTGGCAACATCATCATTTAGTGTTCTCACCAATGTTTGTGCAACATCGTTTCTACTAATTTCACCACTTTTATTTAACTTTTCTTGGAGCTCTATTTCATTATGGGGCTTCTCGTTAGTTAAAGATCCAGGGCGTACAATACTATAATTTAGTCCGCTTGTTTTTAAATATTCATCTGCATTGTGCTTTGCTTTTAAATACTCTTGCAATTGCTCTGCTTCTTCAGGCTTATCTGCTCCCATAGAACTTAACATTACAAACTTTTTAATGTTATTTTTTTTAGATGCATCAATTAATCGCTTTGCTCCTTCTTGGTCTACCTCTATTACTTTTTTTCCACCAGACCCTGCAGCAAACAAGACTTTGTCTACATTTTCTACTTTGTTAAATACCTTATTAATATCGCCCTCTAAATCTCCAAGAACTGTATCTATTTGTTTTGCTTTAAAATATTCTTTTTGCTCTTCTTTTCTAACCATTGCTATAGGGTTAAAATATTGAGATTCTTTTAAAAGGTTCACTATTTGTTTTCCTGTGGTACCATTGGCACCGGCTACTAATATGTTTTCCATACCCTTAGTATAACTTTCAATAGTGCCAATTCCTAGCGTTTTAACTAGTTTAACGTTAGTTTAATATAAATTAACAAAGTAGTTAAGGGTATAGTTTACTAAAGAATTACTCTTAAAAGTTACTGTTACATCAACCTAAAAACAACTTATTTTAATGCTACAGCAGATTTATAAAACAAACAATTTTCGATACCTTTGACAAAAAACTAACAATAGTCTAATTATATAAATTGTTTTAATGAAAAATACTGCATTATCATCTACTCACGAAGCTCTTGGCGCTAAAATGGTTCCTTTTGCTGGTTATAATATGCCTGTTTCTTATGCTGGTGTAAATATAGAACACGAAACTGTACGCAAAGGTGTAGGTGTTTTTGATGTATCTCATATGGGTGAGTTTCTAATTGAAGGTCCAAATGCTTTAGATTTAATACAAAAAGTTACTTCTAACGACGCTTCTAAATTAGTTATAGGAAAAGCACAGTATAGCTGCTTACCTAATGAAACTGGTGGTATTGTTGATGACCTTATTGTTTACAAACTTAAAGATGAGCAATATTTACTAGTTGTTAATGCTTCTAATATAGATAAAGATTGGAATCATATTTCTAAATACAATGAAACTATAAATGCTGAAATGCGTAATATATCTGAAGGATATTCGCTTTTAGCTATACAAGGTCCTAAAGCTATTGAAGCTATGCAGTCTGTAACATCTGTAGATTTAGCTGCTATTAAATTTTATACTTTTGAGGTTGCCGATTTTGCTGGCATAGATAACGTAATTATATCTGCTACTGGTTATACTGGTTCTGGAGGATTTGAAATTTACTGCAAGAATGAAGATGTTAAACAAATTTGGGATAACGTTTTTAAAGCAGGTGCAGATTTTGGTATTGCTCCTATTGGATTAGCTGCTAGAGATACCTTACGTTTAGAAATGGGTTATTGTTTATATGGTAATGATATTAATGACACCACTTCTCCTTTTGAAGCTGGTCTTGGTTGGATTACCAAATTCACAAAAGACTTTGTAAATAGTGAGGCATTAGCTGAACAAAAAGCAAATGGTCCTACACGTAAATTAATTGCTTTTGAACTTACTGAAAGAGGTATTCCTAGACACGATTATGATATTGTAGATGCCAATGGCACTAAAATAGGCATTGTAACTTCTGGTACTATGTCTCCTTCTTTAAACAAAGGTATTGGCTTGGGCTATGTGCCAACAGAGGTAGCTACAGCTGGTTCTGAAATTTATATACAGATTAGAAAAAAAGCAGTTGCTGCAACTGTAGTAAAGTTACCTTTTTACAAGGCATAATTTTTTATGACAGATTTTCAAGGCATTATCAACAGCATTCATGACCACCTTAGTAAAGAGGAGGTTAAGGGTGTTGTTGCTAGTTATATACCAGAACTATCTAAACAAAGTGTAAACAGCCTTGGTATTTTTTTACAACATTTAAACGGCGATTCTTTTGCGGCTGGTGATGCAGATATTCCGTTTTCAATACAAAGTATTTCTAAAGTTTTAGCGTTGTCTAAAGCAATAGCCTTTGAAGATAACCGTATTTGGCAACGTGTAGACGTAGAGCCATCTGGTAACCCATTTAATCATTTATCTCTTTTAGAACTAGAAAACGGCATTCCTAGAAATCCGTTAATAAATTCTGGTGCTTTAGTTGTTGCAGATATTTTAGTTACACATTTAAAAAACCCGAAAGAAGATTTTTTAAACTACGTAAGAACTATTGCCAATGACCAAACTATTAATTACAATAAAGATGTTGCTGCGTCAGAAAAAAGAACAGGCTACAAAAACTTTGCAGCAGCTAACCTATTAAAATCTTTTAGCAATCTTAAAAATAATGTAGAGGATGTTTTAGATTTTTATTTTCATCAATGCTCTATAGATATGACCTGCGCACAATTAGCCAAAGCATTTTATTTGTTTGCAAATGGTGGTAAATGCGTAAATAATGTACAACAAATACCTGTTAGCCAAGCAAAACGTATAAATGCCATTATGCTAACTTGTGGCTTTTATGATGAGGCAGGTGAATTTGCTTTTAGAGTAGGCTTACCAGGCAAAAGTGGTGTTGGCGGAGGTATTGTTGCTTTTCTACCCAATAATTTTATTATTTCTACTTGGGCCCCAGGTCTTAATCCTAAAGGAAATTCTTTGTTAGGAATGCAAGCATTAGAACAATTTACGACTCAGACTAAGCTCTCTATTTTTTAAGACGATAACTGAGTAATGAAAGAGAAAAAATCTAAAAATAGAATATTAATTCTAGGTGCAAGTGGTTTTATAGGTAATGCTATATATAAGGAGCTATATGCTTTTTATGATACTTATGGTACTTATTGCTTTAACGAAAAAGAATTTAAAGATAACGGTCAGTTTTTTTATTATAATGTTGAAGAAACAGATATATACGAATTATTAGAAATTGTAAAGCCAGACTATATTATATCTGCCATACGTGGTAATTTTGCAGCACAAGTATTGGCTCATCAACATATGGTAGAATATGTTGCCACACACAAAACCAAGCTCTTATTTTTATCTTCTGCTAACGTTTTTGATGCTTATAGCAAATACCCATCATACGAGTTAGACAAAACTTTATCTTTAAGTATTTATGGGCGCTTAAAAATTAAGATTGAAAATATGCTACTTAGGCTACCTAAAAGCAAAGCCATAATTATACGTTTACCAATGGTTTTTGGTAACAACACTCCCAGAATTAAAGAGATTAGAACTCTACTACAAAATAAAGAACCAATAGAGGTTTTTCCTAATTTGGTTTTTAATGTTACGCATATAAACAAGCTTACCCAGCAATTGCATTACATTATTAATCATAAAAAAACTGGAATTTTTCATTTAGGAAGTAAAGATTTAGTGCATCATGAAGATTTTATAAAAGAAATAATCTCTAAAATTGGATTGTATAATCCTGTGTATAAAAGGGTATTTACATCTAATGAAGACAGGTATTTAGCTGTACTACCAAAGAGTAATAAATTACCAAAACATTTACGTACAACATACCAAGATACTATAGACCATCATCTTTTTTCTTAATAATAGATATAACGTTGCTACTTCTTGTAACTTTGTAAAACACTAAATTTAATACTGATGCAAAAATATACAACAGAAGAAATAACGAGTAAATTAAACAATTTAGATGGTTGGGATTATAACGATGGTGCTTTAGAAACTACTTTTGAATTTAAAAATTTTAAAGAAACCTTTTGTGTAATGACCCGTATTGCTTTTGAATGCGAATTACAAGGCCATCACCCAGATTGGACCAATGTATACAACACATTAAACATACGTTTAAATACGCACGATGCAGATGGTGTTACAGAAAAAGACTTTGTACTAGCCAAAACTATTGAAGAAATAATAGATAGCGAGTAGCTTATAATATGAATAGAACCTAGCCATTATGTGCTAGGTTTTTTTATACTTTTCTTTTAGCTAATTTA
>NZ_JBDVAA010000186.1:0-11905 GCF_039943695.1 Cellulophaga sp.
AATTTAGTGACTTGTTCTTTGTTTTTAGATAATTCAAAATTATTTGCCAGTCTGTCTTCAATAACCTCTCTAGTTAAAACTTCTGGACTTAAACCTAATGTTTGCGTCACAAATAATTGTTCACCTTTTTCATCCAAGGCAATCCAATCTGACTTAGTAGCACCGCTATCTACAATTAATATCATACGTTATTACTTAAAATTAATGTATCCTGAAAAAAAGTAAATTTTCACCAATTTTCAGGATACTATATCACAATTATAAAATAGGTTTATAAACTAGCTACGTGCTGAGCTAAATCTACTAACTTATTAGAATAACCAGCTTCATTATCATACCAAGAAATAATTTTGAAGAAAGTTGAGCTTAACTCAATTCCTGCTCCAGCATCAAAAACACTAGTTTGTGCTTCTCCTACAAAATCTTGAGAAACCACATCTTCTTCAGTATATCCTAAAACACCTGCTAATTCTCCTTCAGAAGCAGCTTTAAATACCTTTTTAATTTCTTCATAAGAAGTCTCTTTTTTAACTCTTACAGTTAAATCTACTACAGAAACATCTGGCGTAGGAACTCTAAAAGCCATACCAGTTAATTTTCCGTTTAATTCTGGAATAACCTTACCTACCGCTTTTGCTGCACCTGTAGAAGAAGGAATAATATTTGCCATTGCAGATCTACCTAATCTGTAATTTTTTCTAGATGGAGAATCTACAACAAACTGAGTAGAAGTACTTGCGTGGATAGTAGTCATTAAAGCTTCTTCTATACCAAAATTATCATTTAAAACTTTGGCAACAGGAGCTAAACAGTTTGTAGTACAAGATGCATTAGATACAATTAAGTCTGATGCTTTTGCTTCTTTATGGTTTACACCCATTACAAACATTGGCGCATCTGCAGAAGGTGCAGAAATAACCACTTTTTTAGCACCACCATCAATATGCAATTGTGCTTTTTCTAAAGTTGTAAAAATACCAGTACACTCAGCTACAACTTCTGCACCAGCTGCATCCCACTTAATGTTTTTAGGCTCACGCTCAGCTGTAATACGTACAACTTTACCGTTTACTACTAAATTACCATCATTTACTTCAACAGTACCATCAAACTTTCCGTGAACAGAATCATACTTTAAAAGGTATGCTAAATGTTCTACATCTAATAAGTCATTAATTGCAACAACATCTACGTCACCTCTTTTTATTGTTGTTCTGAAAACCAACCTACCTATTCTTCCAAATCCGTTGATTCCTATTTTTAAATTTGACATTTTCTTACTTTTTGTTATTAATTATGTTGACATTATGTCTGAAACTCTAATGAGTTCTTTATCTATTTTTGTGTGCCCTTTTATAGCTTGTTCTATTGGTGTAAGTATAATTTTATTATCCTGTATACCTACCATTAGATTGCTTTGACCTTCTAACAAAGCTTCTACCGCTTTTACTCCCATTCTACTCGCTAATACACGATCAAAACAAGAAGGAGAACCACCACGCTGCATATGACCTAGAACAGATACACGTACATCGTAAATTGGTAAATGTTCCTCTACATACTCTTTAAGTTCAAAAACATTTTTACCTGTTTTATCTCCTTCAGCAACAATTACTATACTAGAAGATTTACCAGATTTTTTACTACGTTTTAAAGATTCTAACAAACGATCTAAACCTAAATTTTCTTCAGGAATTAGTATTTCCTCTGCTCCTGCTCCTACACCCGCATTTAATGCAATGTGTCCCACATCTCTACCCATTACTTCCACAAAGAAAAGTCGGTTATGAGAACTAGCAGTATCTCTAATCTTATCTATTACATCTACAACTGTATTTAAAGCCGTATCAAAACCTAAAGTGTAGGTAGTACCAAAAATATCATTATCTATGGTACCCGGAATACCCATTACTGGGAAGTTGTATTCTTTATTAAAAATCATTGCTCCGGTAAAGCTACCATCACCTCCAATTACAACAAAAGCATCTATATTATTTGCTATTAAATTATCATAAGCTTGCTTACGACCTTCTTCTGTTCTAAAAGAATCTGAACGTGCAGACTTTAATATAGTACCTCCTTTATTGATAATATTGTTTACACTACGAGCATCCATTGGTTTAAAGTCACCTTCAACCATACCTTCATACCCTCTATAAACACCTACACATTCTACTTTTAAATAAGCACATGTACGAACTACAGATCTTATTGCTGCATTCATTCCTGGAGAATCTCCTCCAGAAGTAAAGACTGCTATTTTTTTAATTTTTGAAGCCATTTATTAATTTATAGTAGTAAAGCTAGGAAACTTATTTTAATAAATTAGTGGTATGAACCCTAAATTTTGACACAGCTAAAACTTCAAACGTTTTCGTTAATAAGTTTTATCAAAAGCTCTTAAAAATGTGTGATTTTAAATTGAAAAAAAGGAAGAAATTGAAGAAAAAAGATATTTCCCTTGCTACTTTTCAAGTATGTGTAATTTTAGTTTTGAGGCATTTTTTTATTTTCCTCTACTTTTAGCTCTTCTTCTTTACGTGCTTTTTTAGGAAAAATTTTAGTCATCAACTCTTTAAACGTATCAAAATCTACCTGATAACTTAAACCAACTCCTTGTGTGTATCCTTGACGTTCTGCTAAAAATTGCTGAATCTCGTTTTCTCTATTAAATACTTTAGCACTAAGTGTACCTTTATCATTTAAAATAATTTGCACTTCCATATCACCAGCAACAACAGACTCGCCTACACCACCTACAGGAACACCAAACTTACCATTAAACAATATACGCTCTCCTAACTTTGTAGATACAGTAACACCTACTCTATTTTCTGTTTGTATGGCATTAGGGTTTAAGTTTCCTTGCTCGTAAACTATACCTAAATCTAAATTTTCTCCGTTGCTTTTAAAAACAGAATTTAATAACCCAGATGCTGTTTGGGTTAAATTACCACTTAACGCGGTTGCATTTAAACCACTTTCTTCATTTACAAATGTACCTTGCATTAATAAGTAAAATGCATTGTTTTGCTCAAAATTATGGTCTAATAGTCTATATTCTAATTCGGATTTTACTATTGAACTAGTGCTTGGAAACTCTATATTAAAATCTACTTCAGTTTTTTCTAACGGGCCTACCAAACTAACAACAACATCTACAGGTATACGGTTTGTATAGTTAGAGTTATCTAATAAAGGTGCTGGGTTAGCATCTAAAGAATAAATTGCGCGCATATTAACCTCTGCGTTTAAAGGTGAGCCATCCCAAATAATTGTACCTCCAGGCTCTACAGTGAATTTACGATTTATTATACCTCCATATTTATAATTATACTCACCTGTAGCTACAGCAAATTCGCCATACATATTAAATTTATCGTTGGTATTAATCTCCATTAATATAGTACCACCACCAGTACCTTTTAAGGAGCTTTTTGTACTAGGATCTATTACTATTTCTACTTCAGCCTCTGGCGTAACATCCAAGTCAAACATAAGTTCTAGGCCTTCATACTTTTGCAACTCTCTATTTTTTTCTTCTTCTGTTTTTTTAGTGACAAAATTTATAAAACTATAATCGCCAACTGCTGCAACATCACTTAAAGGTATTTTTAAAGAAGTTCCCTTAGCTGTAGCTCCTATAACGTCTATATTTAATGCCTTAGTAGAACCGTAAATTCTACCTGTACCGTTTAAATATCCAGTACCGTAATACAAACTCTCTTCTGTATAGTCTGTATTTAATATTAAAAAACGATTGTTGTTTGTATTTACTTTTAAGTCTAAATCCCAAGCTGCAAAATCTTTATGACCAATAGTACCATCTAAAGTTGCGCTTGTATTTTTAACTACATCAGTTAATTGTATGTTTTCAAAGTCAAAAGTTTGCTTGTATAGATTTACTACAGAATTTTTTCCAAAGCTATAATCTACATTTAAGTACTCTATACCCAAACCTGCATTATTTAGTAGTAATTTACCATTAATATCTGGGTTACTTAAACGCTCTGTAATTTTAGCTTTACCACTTATAGAGCCTCTAATATTAGATATTATACCTTCTCCTAAGTTAGAAAAAGGTTCCATTAAAAAATCTGCAAATTCTACGTCTAAGTCTGCTGTAGGTATATTATTATTGTTATTAATTTTACCCATTACAATTAACCTATCTTCTCCCTTATTACGCAAGTGTGTTTCTACATCAAAAGAAGTTAAATCATCATTACCAACAATTTCTACACCCAAATTACCTAGTCTAATATCATTAACGGTAAAATCTGTCATTGTTAAGTTACTAGAAGGTAAATACTTACCTTCTTCTTGGTAAATATTTAAAGAACCGTTTACCTCTCCCTTAAGATCTATATTTTTTAAAGCAGGAGTTATTTTATGCAAAGACACATCATTAAATTCTAATAATAAATCTTTATAAGTAGAATCTATCACCTTACCACTTAAACGTATTTGCTCATTAGCATTGTTATTAAATACAATTTCTTTAATATCTATACTATCTAATGTTCTATTAACAATTACTTTGTTTTTCTTATCTCTATTTTTATTAACAACCCACTCATTACCCTTTAGTAAAATAGAAGAACGTTTAAGACCTATTACAGATCTATTGTCTTTATTAAATGTGTGATAAAAGTTTAAAAAATAGTTATCATCATACCCGCGACCACCTGCAAATTCTGTTCTAAAAAACAGTGTATCTTTTAACTTGGTATTTATCAGTTTAAAATCTTTAACATCATAAAAATTAGTTGATGCATCATTTACTGATATAAAAGTATTGAAAAGCGGATTTTTATTATCAATCTTTACGTTAATACTGTCTAGTTTGTTACCAAAAGCTTCAATTTTTGGCGACTTAAATGTAAGTTTAAAATCACCCTCATCTGCAACTACTTTACCCCTAATAAATGTATTGGAACCAAACTTTACTTCAGGAAAAAATACGTCTACAATTTTATTATAAATATTAAATTTAAAGTCTACTTTTTGCCCTTTGGATATCTCAAACGGTCTATAATTGGTATAAATACTACCAATAGAGTTTTGTATAAGCTTATCTAACTCATTTACTTTAAAATTACCTTCTAAATAACCAGTTATAATGTCTGGAGAATTAATGGTTATTTTACGCAGAGAGTCGGTCTCAAAATTAGAAGTAACTTCAAAATCTTCAAAATAATAGGTATCGTTTTTATTTTGATAACTAGTTTCTCTAAACTTTATAGCTCCAACAATATTATCTAGTGTATTACCTGTAATATCCATATTAATATTACCCTTAAATACAGAAACGCTATCATTAATAAAATTTAAAGCCTTAAAATTAGCGTGGTCTACAGAAGCTATAAAATCAAATGTATTATTAGCTGATGAAAAATCTGCTAAACCTTTAAAATTTAGTTTTAAATTAGGATCGTTACTAATTAAAGCGCCATCAAAAAACTGTTCTTTTAACGTACCAGAAACTACTTTTATATTTTTATAGGTGTATTTGTTAAAATAAATACTATAAACTTCTCCAGTTATTTCTGTGTTCATAGTTTCTGCAACAAAACCTTTACCATCTACATTAATATCTACTGTTGCTTTACCAACTGTATTGTTATCTAAAAACTTACCTAAATCAAAATCTATAAGTGATATAAACCCGTGGTAGTTTGCATTATCTATATTATTAATATTGGTAAGTTCTACATCAGAATAACTACTACCTATAGCTGTGTTTATATTTACTTTAGCTTTTACTAAAGTTTCTGTAATAGAGGTTGTTCCCCTAACCGTAAACTGACCAAATTTTGCAAATGAAGATGGTAACACATTACCAAGTATTTTTGGCAATAGAGAACGTAACTCATAATAACTAGTAGTTACACTTTTCATATCTGCATCTATAACATATGGCTTACTTAAAGTAAATAGGTTTTTAAAGTTAAAATCTCCTCTAACACCTGTATTATCAGAAAAAAGCATTAATCTTTTTGTAGTAAGATCGTTTAAAACACCACTAACATTTGTAGACAGACTAACTTTTTTACCACTACCAAACTGGTTGTAAAGCATATTTATATCATCTAAAGCAACTTCAGAATCTGTAAAATTGGCATCTATTTGTACTTTATTTATAAAATCTTTAAAGTCTTTACGGTCATAATTAAAAACTAAATTCCCTTTTAAGTCAGACTCCTTTGTTTTTATCTGCAACGCATCAAACCTCATTTGTGTTCTAGAGTATTTAAATGCTGTGGTTAGGTTTTCAACCTTTGGTCCTCTTCTACTTGTAAACGTAAGTGTGTTAATTTGTGTAGACACATCTGGACCTAGAATTAAAAAATCTGTTGCACCTATATTTAAATTTTTAAAATCTAACTGCTTTGGCTTTTCTAAATTCTCATTAATTAATTGAAATCTACTATTACCAATATTTACATTACCAGAAACCATTTTAAAAGGTTTAGCTCCTTTGGCTCTAGGCGTTTTATTATCTAACTTATCTATAAAAATCTCTAAATTAGAGGCGCTTTGTCCTTTGTATGTTTTTAATTTTAAATGAAGGTTATCTACGTCTATATCTCCAAACTCTAACTGCCCTTTAATTAAATTATTAATATCTAGTATAGATGTTGTTAAATCTCCAATGTAAAAAAGAGTATCTTTTTGTTCATCTGCCGCATAAATACCTTTTGCAGATGTATTCCAAGTAATTAAATTAACCTTAAGCTTGTCTATATTTAAATTAGTGCCATATTCTTTATTAATATTATTTGTGGCATAATTAGCCAAACGAGTTTGCACAGATGACAACGAGAAAATAAAGGTCGCTAAAAGACAAAGCAGTAATAAAACCAACAATATTCTTAGTAGTATTTTAAATAGTTTTTTGATAGCCCTTTATGTTTTACCTTTGTTACTTCAATATTTATTCCAAAAATACGTGGAAAAAAACAATATCTATATACTTGCAATAGAATCTTCTTGTGACGATACGTCTGCTGCCGTTTTACACAATAGTAAAATGCTTAGCAACGTGGTTGCTACGCAAAAGATTCATGAAGAATACGGTGGTGTTGTTCCCGAGCTAGCCTCTAGAGCACACCAACAAAATATTGTACCTGTGGTGCACCAAGCCTTAGCTAAGGCAAATATCAACAAAAAAGACTTATCTGCAATAGCTTTTACAAGAGGACCAGGATTAATGGGATCTTTGCTTGTAGGTACCTCTTTTGCTAAATCTTTAGCTCTTGGTTTAGACATACCTTTAATAGAGGTAAACCATATGCAGGCACATATTTTGGCCCATTTTATTGATAATGAAACAGGTAAAAAGCCAGAGTTTCCTTTTATAGGGATGACAATTAGCGGCGGACACACACAAATTGTGTTGGTTAAAAGCTATTTTGATATGGAAATTCTAGGTCAAACTCTAGATGATGCCGTTGGTGAAGCTTTTGATAAAAGTGCTAAAATTTTGGGTTTACCTTACCCTGGCGGGCCATTAATAGACAAATATGCACAGTTAGGTAATCCAAAAGCATTTCCTTTTCCTAAATCTAAAGTAGGTGAATTAAATTTTAGTTTTAGCGGTTTTAAAACAAGTGTACTCTATTTTATACAAAGAGAAACACAAAAAAACCCTAATTTTATTGCAGAAAATTTAAATGATATTTGTGCATCTATACAGTATACAATAATTAATGTGTTGCTAACAAAGCTAAAAAAAGCAGTTGCACAAACTGGTGTTAAGCAAATTGCAATTGGCGGTGGCGTGTCTGCAAATTCTGGTATTAGAAAAGTGTTACAAGAAGCAGAACAAAAACACGGTTGGAAAACCTTTATACCACCTTTTCAATTCTGTACAGACAATGCTGCAATGATTGGTATAGTTGGTTATTTAAAGTACAAGGAAGAATTATTTTCTACACAAGAAATAACAGCAAAAGCACGTTACGTAATTAACGAATAAATAAAAACAGTAACCTAATTAATATATTTTATGCAATTATTTTATAACAGCACTTTAGATAACAGTATTTCTCAATTTGTTTTTTCTCCGGAAGAAAGCAAACATATTGTAAAAGTACTACGTAAGGTAGAAGGAGATGAATTGTACATTACAAATGGTAAAGGCTATTTATTTACTGCTAAAATAATGGTTGCTGATATTAAAAAATGTAAAGCACAAATTACATCTAAAGAAAAAAAACACAGGCCAATGCATTGGATGCATATAGCTGTTGCACCAACAAAAATGAATGATAGATTTGAGTGGTTTTTAGAAAAAGCAACTGAAATTGGTGTAGATGAAATTACGCCTATTATTTGTGACCACTCTGAACGTAAAGTTTTAAAGTTAGAACGCATGGAGAAAGTTTTACAATCTGCAATGAAACAGTCTTTACAAACCTATTTACCAAAATTAAATACTCCTGTTCCTTTTTCTGAATTTGTAAAAAAAGAACATAAAGATTTGCTGTTTATTGCCCACTGTGAAGAAGAAGAAAAGGCAGAACTAAAAAGAAGAGTAGCTGCAGACAAAGATGTTACCGTATTAATTGGTCCAGAAGGAGATTTCTCTGAGTCTGAAATTACACAAGCTTATGAAAATGGTTTTGTTCCTGTATCTTTAGGTAAAAACAGATTACGTACAGAAACAGCCGCTATAGTTGCTTGTACTACTGTTGCAATGATAAACAACGGATAAATTACTTTTTAAATAACCATAATTTTATGAAAAAAATAGCAACTCTATGTTTGTTTCTTTTACTAGCTTTTATAACAAAGTTACAAGCCCAAAAAATTGCTATTCTAAAATATAATGGTGGCGGAGATTGGTACGCTAACCCTACTGCTCTACCCAATTTAATTGCATTTTGTAATAAAGAGATAGCAACCAAAATAAATTCTAAACCACAAACTGTAGAGGTGGGTAATATTGGTATTTTTCAGTATCCTTTTTTACATATGACAGGGCACGGAAACGTTGTTTTTTCTAATGAAGAAGCAGAAAACTTAAAAACCTACTTACTATCTGGTGGGTTTTTACATATAGATGATAACTACGGTATGGAACCGTATATTAGAAAAGAAATAGCTAAATTATTTCCTAATAAAAAGCTTGAAGAGTTAGGTGCAAATCACCCTATTTTTAATCAGAAATTTAAATTTAAAGATGGTTTACCTAAAATACACGAACATAACGGAAAAAGACCACAAGCTTTTGGCATAACTCACAATAATAGACTTATATTGCTATTTACTTTAGAGAGCGATTTAGGTGATGGATGGGAAGACCCAGAAGTACATAACGATGGTCCTAAAGTACGAGAAAAAGCACTGCAAATGGGTGCTAATATTATAAAATACGTTTTTAATAACTAAGTATAAATGAAAGCAAAAACAATAGCAGATGGTATTTTACGTGCATTGGGCATTATAGTAGGTATACTATTACTTTGCTTTTTTTTATATAAAATTAGTTCTGTTTTAGTCTATATATCTATTGCTGCCGTAGCTTCTTTAATTGGCAGACCTATTGTTTTATTTTTGCGCGACAAATTAAAGTTTAACAACACCTTAGCCGTTATTATTACAATGTTGTTTTTAATTGGTATTGTTGGTGGTATAATTGCACTTTTTATTCCGCTTATTATTCAGCAAGGACATAATTTAGCGTTATTAGATATTAACCAACTACAAGGTAACATACAAGATTTATATACAGAGATTGTAAATTACTTTGGTGTAAGCACTAGCGAGCTTGAAGAAAACGTAAAATCATCAAACTTTTTAACAAGTCTAGATTTTGCTTTTATTCCAGATTTTCTAAACTCTCTTATAGGTGTACTTGGTAGTTTAAGTATTGGCCTGTTTTCTGTTTTATTTATTACTTTTTTCTTTTTAAAAGATCGTAAATTATTTAGTGACGGACTATTAATGTTAACGCCTCAAAACAAAGAAGGAAGATTTAAAAAATCTATGGATACCATAAGTAGTCTACTATCTAGATATTTTGTTGGATTGGTTTTTCAGATACTAATATTATTTGTTATTTACACCATTGTTTTACTAGTTGTAGGTATAGAAAATGCCATTGTAATAGCATTTTTATGCGCTTTGTTAAACTTAATACCATATGTAGGACCCATTATTGGTGGCGCTTTAATGGTTACACTTACAATGTCTAGCAACTTAGGCGAAAGCTTTAGTGATGTTATTTTGCCAAAAACAGGTTATGTAATGATTGGTTTTATTATTGGGCAATTAGTAGATAATTTCTTTTCGCAACCTTTTATATTTTCAAGTAGTGTAAAATCTCATCCATTAGAAATTTTTCTAGTTATAATTATTGGTGGTTTACTTTTTGGTATCACTGGGATGATTATTGCTGTACCGGGTTACACTGCAATTAAAGTAATTTTAAAAGAATTTTTTGCAGAAAACAAGATTGTAAAATCTATGACAAAAAATTTATAGTTTTAGTTTGAATACCGCTATTTTACATACCAACGTACAAAATTTTATTGCTGAAAATTTAGAAACAGACATTATGTCTATTCTACTTAAAAAAGATACATTTAACGATGTAACCAATAAAGAATTAGCAGCACAAATTGAAGCTAAAAACAAGTGTAAAAGCAAACTGCCAACGTGGTTTACAACGCCAAATATCTATTATCCCAACAAGTTAAACATAGAGCAAACCTCATCAGAAAAAACAGCTACATACAAAGCTTCCCTAGTAAAAGGAAAAACGCTTATAGACCTTACTGGTGGCTTAGGAGTAGATTGCTTTTATTTTACTAAAAAAATAGCTTTAGTTTACCATTGCGAAATTTCTGAAAACGTATCTAAAATAGCAGCACACAATTTTAAAACTTTAGGTGTAAAAAATATTAATACGTGCAATGTAAATGGGATAGATCATTTAAAAAACACAGATTTACTTTTTGATTGGATTTACATAGATCCATCTAGAAGAAATGATGCCAAAGGAAAAGTGTTTTTTTTAGAAGATTGTTTACCAAACGTACCAGAACATTTAGATTTAATTTTTAGCAAAGCTGATAATATACTTATAAAAACATCTCCGTTATTAGATTTTTCAGTTGGTATAAAATCATTACAAAATGTAAAAGAAATACACGTTGTTGCACTTAATAATGATGTAAAAGAATTGCTTTGGGTTTTAGAGAAAGACTATACAGGAGACATATATATTAAAACCATAAATCTAACTAAAACTGAAGATTTGGTTTTCTCTTTTAATTATACTAATGAAAAAGAGGCTGTATTTACCTATAGTGAACCTCAACAATACATTTATGAACCTAATTCTGCTATTTTAAAAGCAGGAGCATTTAAGTCTGTAGCAGCACATTATAAATTACACAAATTGCATGAGCATACTCATTTGTACACCTCTAATGACTTAATAGATTTTGCAGGAAGATGTTTTAAAGTTGAAACACAAATTGCATTTAATAAAAAAGAAATTCAGCGCTTACAACTAACAAAAGCAAACATTACCACACGTAACTTTCCAGAAAGTGTAGCTAATATTCGCAAAAAATTTAAAATAAAAGAAGGCGGTAATATTTACTTATTTTTTACAACAGACTGCTATAACAAAAAAGTTGTTTTATTGTGTAGTAAAGCTTAATCTAAGTTATTAATCCAATTTACAAGTAAGTTAGTCCAATTAGACAGTTTTTTATTTTTAAGCCCTAACGCAAAACCGTGACCACCAGACTCATAAATATGCATTTGTACTGGTATATCTTTATTTTTTAAAGCACTATACATAAGCAAACTATTTTCTACAGGAACAGCAGTATCATCTGTAGCATGTACCAAAAATGTTTTAGGAGTTTCTTTTGTAATATTTAAT
>NZ_JBDVAA010000187.1:0-19085 GCF_039943695.1 Cellulophaga sp.
AGCATCAACCTTACCTCTAAAACCGTGTTCTGGAGCAAAAACTTTTTTAATATCTACATTTAATGTTTGTAGAGAGTCTACAATATGGGTATACGTATCATCAGTCTTAAATATAACACTGGTTTGGTTGGCAACAATAGCAACTTTTTTACCTTTTAATAACGGCAAATAGTCGTTAGTTTTATTAGCCGCAACTACAATTTTTTTAGGAGTAATAGCTTTTGCTTTTTCTTCTATATTGGCTGTAAAATTAGCTTTTGGGGCGTTTCCGCACGCAGAAAGTATTAAAAACCATAATAAAACTGTACTTTTGAAACCGGATAAAATAGCCATAAATTGAACTTAGAATTTTTTATTACTAAACGCCTAATTAAAGGTAAAGAGAATAAAAGTAGTATATCTGCTCCAATTATAAAAATTGCCATTGTAGCAATTGCGTTGAGCGTTATTATGATGCTTTTTGCTATTGCCACAGGAGAAGGACTTAAAGAGAAGGTAAGAGAAAAAGTTGCTGCTTTTAATGGTCACATTCAAATTTTTAATTACGATAATAATACGTCAGATGTTTCTGTTGTACCAGTATCCATAAATCAAGAGTTTTACCCAGAGTTTAAAAATGTAGATGGCATTACACACGTGCAAGCTATTGCCAATAAGGGAGGTATAATTATTACAGATGATACTTTTGAAGGTGTAATAGCCAAAGGAGTTGGTAAAGATTATAATTGGGATGTTTTTAAAGAGTACTTGGTTGCTGGTAAATTACCTAATTATAAAGATAAATTAAATGAAGAAGTTTTGGTTTCTTCTTTAATTGCAAATAGGTTAAATTTAAAGGTAGGTGATACTTTTTCTACTTTTTTCTTAAAAGATAATAATCCGTCACAAACACCAAACCGAAGAAACTTTACTATTGTTGGTTTGTACGATAGCGGTTTTGAAGAATTTGATGGTACGTATGTTTTTGTAGACATACGCCATATACAACGTATTAATAAATGGGACAAAGACCAAGTAGGTAGTTTTGAAGTCTTTTTAAATAGTTTTGATGCTATAGACCAAAAAAGTAAAGAAATTTACGGTACTACGGTTTCTACATTAGATTCTAGCAATATAAAAGATAAATACCGTAGCATTTTTGAGTGGATTGGCTTGTTTGATTTTAATGTGACGCTTATTATAGGGATAATGATAATTGTTGGTGGTATTAATATGATTACTGCACTTTTAGTTTTAATTCTAGAGCGTACCCAAATGATAGGCATTTTAAAAGCCCTTGGTGCTGCAAATTGGAGTGTGCGTAAAGTATTTTTATACAATGCTGTTTACCTAATTGCAATTGGCCTTTTTTGGGGTAATTTAATAGGCTTGGGCTTACTGTGGTTACAAGACAAGTTTAAATTTTTAAAATTTGCAGATCCAAAAGAATATTACATAGAGTATATACCTGTGCATATAAGTTTTGTAACAGTACTGGTGTTAAACATAGGTGTAATGCTGCTTTGCTTGCTTATGTTGTTACTACCATCATACATAATTACAAGAATAAGCCCTGTTAAGTCTATTAAGTTTGAGTAGACTAACAACTTACATAATCTAACAATAACAACAGGTTTAGTTATTTTTCTATATCATTAATTTATCTTTGCACTTAAATAGAAATTATTTAAATGAATTACGCAGAGAATATTTTAGAGACTATTGGTAATACACCATTAGTTAAATTAAATAAACTAACAGAAGAATTACCTTGTTTGGTATTGTCTAAATACGAAACTTTTAACCCTGGAAATTCTGTAAAAGACCGTATGGCTTTACAGATGATTGAAGATGCAGAAGCAGACGGAAGATTAAAACCAGGCGGAACTATTATTGAAGGTACTTCTGGTAATACAGGAATGGGCTTGGCATTGGCGGCTATTATAAAAGGATACAAATGTATTTTTGTAATGGCAGACAAACAGTCTAAAGAAAAAGTAGATATATTAAAAGCTGTAGGAGCAGAGGTTGTTGTTTGTCCTACTGCAGTAGAACCAGACGATCCAAGATCATACTACTCAGTTTCTAAAAGACTAGGAGAAGAAACACCTAACTCTTGGTATGTAAACCAATACGATAATCCGTCTAACGCTAAAGCACACTTTTTAAGTACTGGTCCAGAAATTTGGGAACAGACAGAAGGCAAAATAACACACTTTGTTGTTGGTGTTGGTACAGGTGGTACTATATCTGGTGTTGGTAAATACTTAAAGTCTAAAAATCCTGATGTAAAAGTTTGGGGTGTAGATACCTATGGTTCTGTATTTAAAAAATATCATGAGACAGGTGAGTTTGATGAAAACGAGATTTATCCATACATAACAGAGGGTATTGGTGAAGATATTTTACCTAAAAATGTTGACTTTAGTATTATTGATGGTTTTACAAAAGTAACCGATAAAGACGCTGCTGTTTATACACAACGCTTGGCTAAAGAAGAAGGTATGTTTTTAGGAAACAGTGCTGGTGCAGCCATAAAAGGTGTATTACAGTTAAAAGAACATTTTACAAAAGACGATGTAGTAGTGGTTCTTTTTCACGACCACGGAAGTAGGTATGTGGGTAAAATGTTTAATGATGATTGGATGAGAGAACAAAATTTTATCGAATAAAAATAAAGCCTATGCAGAGTGAAAAAGACAAAATGCTTTCTGGTAAACCATATTCGCCTTATGATAAACAATTGGCTGAAGATCGGTTTAAAGCAAAGGAAATTGTTTTTAAATTTAACACTCGCTCTCCACTAGAAGAAAAAGAAAAAAAGCAAGATTTAATTCAGCTTTTTAATAAAACACCTAAGCGGTTCTATATAGAGCCGCCTTTTAGGTGCGATTATGGTTATAACATAGAAATTGGTGCTAACTTTTTTTCTAACTATAACCTTGTTATACTAGACTGTGCCAAGGTAACTATAGGAGACAATGTAATGTTGGGGCCTAACGTAGCATTGTATACCGCAGCCCACCCAATACACCATAGCATTAGAAATAGATTGTATGAGCACGCTTTGCCAATAACTATTGGCAATAATGTTTGGATTGGTGGTAACGTGGTTATTAATCCAGGGGTAACTATTGGAGATAATACGGTTATTGGTTCTGGTAGTGTGGTTACTAAAGATATTACAAGTAATGTAGTAGCCGTAGGAAATCCTTGTGTGGTTAAAAGACAAATTACCCAAGAAGATAAAGTCTATTTTGATATAAAATAGTAACTTGTGTGTTATAATTTTTTAGCATGATAATACTAGAATTAGCAAACCAAATTGTTAAGATTGATAAAGGTGAACTTGTAAATTACCTTGTAGATAAGGTTGAATATATACACCAAAAAGGAGATCCAGGATGGCGTAATGCAGACACAGAAATGTTTCCGCTTATTGGCCCAACTGCAGAAGCAGGTTTTAAGGTTTGGACACCAAAAGGTGATGCTATACAAGACCAACACGGTTTGTTAAGAGAGTTAACTTATACGTTGTTAAGTGCAGATAGTACTACTGCAGTTTTTCAAAAGGAATACAAGGCAAATGATAAAGTAGCTAATTCTAAATATCCCAATAAATCTACCGTAAGTGAATTGTACTGGCCGTATGATTTTAAATTTCAAAAAAAGTTTGAATTAACTACCACAGGTGTAGAAATTACTTTTTTAATTACTGCAGAAGAAGGTATGCCGTATATGTTAGGCTATCACCCAGCTTTTAAAACAGAAAGTAACGTTACAGAAGTTAGTTACGGAGAAAATGCTAAAGCTACAGTAAAAGACATTAAAGCTGCAGGTAGTGTAGCTTATCCTTTAAGAGATATGACTAAGGCAGAATTACAAAATACAAATGCCATTACTATAGAAACCCAAGGTTTTAAAGAGTTAATGTTATGGACAGAGGTAGATACTATGTTGTGTGTGGAGCCTATTACATTTTACCCTTATGATGTTGCCCAAGACAAATTGTTTAAAGGATATAGCAATATGGGCAAATTGCCAGCAGAATATAAAGTGTTTTTAAAGCCTAGTAGTTTGTAATTTAATAAGATGTTTTTGACCCAATTTTAATTTTTTTATTGCTACTATTAACAATAATAGTAAATTTGTTTAATGCAGAATTTCTTTCCCATACTTGCGTGGCTTAAAACCTATAAAAAAGGAGATTTTATAAAAGATTTACTAGCTGGTTTTACAGTTGGTATTATTTTAATTCCTCAGGGTATGGCGTATGCTATGATTGCGGGTTTACCACCCGTATATGGTTTGTATGCAGCTTTGTTTCCTACTTTTATGTATGTGTTTTTAGGTACATCTAGGCAATTGGCTGTTGGTCCTGTTGCTATGGATTCTTTACTTGTTGCTGCTGGGTTAGGAGCATTATCACTTGCTACTACAGAAGACTATATTGCTATGGCAATTGTACTTGCTTTTTTGGTTGGTGCTACTCAGTTTCTGCTAGGACTTTTTAGAATGGGGTTTTTGGTTAATTTTATGTCTAAACCTGTAATTAGTGGCTTTACTTCTGGTGCGGCAATTATAATAATGTTTAGTCAGCTTAAACACTTACTTGGTGCAAATATAGAGGGGAGTAGTAAATTTATACAGTTACTAAAAAATGTATTTTCTAAAATAGGAGAAACCAATATGTACGACTTTGCAATTGGTTTGGTGGGCATAATTTTAATAGTAGTATTTAAAAAGGTAAATAAAAAATTACCCACAATTTTATTTGTGGTAGTGCTAGGTATATTGTCTGTGTACTTTTTTAGGTTAGATCAGTATGGAGTAAAAATAGTAGGTGCTATTCCAGATGGTTTACCTTCTTTTGGAGTACCAAACATAACTATTAAAAATATATTAGATATTTGGCCAATTGCAGTAACCCTAGCATTTGTTGGGTATTTAGAAGCTATATCTATAGGTAAGGCGCTAGAAGAAAAAAGTGGAAAGGAAACCATAAATCCAAATCAGGAATTAAAGGCTATTGGGTCTGCTAATATGGTAGGGTCTTTTTTTAGTTCTTTTCCTGTTACAGCAAGTTTTTCTAGGTCTGCTATAAATTATGAAGCTGGTGCAAAAACAAATTTAGCATCTTTATTTAGTGTTATAATGGTGGTGGTAGTGTTACTCTTTTTAACACCATTATTTTTCTATCTACCTAAAGCAATATTAGCGTCTATAATAATGGTTTCTGTATTTGGATTAATAGATGTAGCTTATCCTAAAGAATTATGGAAACACCGTAAAGATGAACTATTAGTTTTACTAGCCACATTTATTTGTACTGTTTTTATAGGTATAAAAGAAGGTATATTAGTAGGTGTTTTATTTTCTTTATTGTTAATGGTGTACAGAACATCTAAACCACATTTTGCCGTGTTAGGTAATGTAAAAGACTCAGATTATTACAAAAATGTAAGCAGGTTTGGATCAGAAGTTATTACAAGAGAAGATTTATTAATTGTTAGGTTTGATGCGCAATTGTATTTTGGTAACTCTAGTTTTTTTAAGTCAGAATTATACAAGCATATAGAAAAGAAAGGACCTGCTCTAAAAGGTGTAATTTTAAATGCAGAAGCTATTAACTATATAGATTCTAGTGCTGCACAAATGTTAGAAAAAGTAATAAGAGAAATTCACGAAAAAAATATACAGTTTTATGTAGCTGGTGCTATTGGCCCTGCAAGAGATATTATTTTTACAAGCGGAATTATAACGGAGCTGCATAGAGAGTTTTTATTTGTAAAAACTTCCGAAGCGGTTACTTATTTTGATGAACCCAAGGAAATATCAATATTAAGAGCTAAGGTAGCACACCAAAAAAACTTTAACTGATAAATATCAGTATCTAAAAAAAATAATTAACGTAGTTTTACGCGTTTACAAAATTGAAAATGATTATGAATATAGAACAAATTTATACAGGATGCTTGGCACAGGGCGCCTATTATATAGAGAGTAACGGTGAGGTTGCAATTATAGATCCTTTAAGAGAAATAGATCCTTATATTAAAAGAGCAACAGCAGACAATGCAATTATAAAGTATATTTTTGAAACTCATTTTCATGCAGATTTTGTTAGTGGGCACGTTTCTTTATCTAAAGCAACAGGAGCACCAATAGTTTTTGGACCTAATGCTGTTACTGGGTTTGACGCTCTTATAGCTAAAGATTTACAAGAGTTTAAAGTTGGTAATGTAACTATAGTTGTGTTGCATACACCAGGACATACAATGGAGAGTACTACGTATTTACTACGTGATGAAAACGGTAAAGATCATGCTATTTTTTCTGGAGATACGTTGTTTTTAGGCGATGTTGGTAGACCAGATTTAGCACAAAAGGCAGGTGAGATTACAGAAAAAGATTTAGCTGGCTTTTTGTTTGATAGCTTACGCACTAAAATTATGCCTTTAGCAGATGATGTTATTGTATACCCAGCTCACGGTGCAGGTTCTGCTTGTGGTAAAAATATGATGAAGGAAACTGTTGATACGTTGGGCAACCAAAAAGGTATGAACTATGCGTTACGTGCAGATATGACCAAAGAAGAATTTATTAAAGAGGTAACAGATGGTTTAGCACCACCTCCAAAATACTTTCCGCTTAATGTAAAAATGAATAAAGAAGGGTATGATGATATAGCTGTTGTACAAGAAAGAGGTACAAGACCATTATCACCAGACGAATTAGAGGTTGTAGCTAATGAAACTAGTGCAATTGTTTTAGATGTTAGGCACCAAAATGAATATGTAAAGGAACACATACCAAGATCTATTTTTATTGGTCTTAACGGTAGTTTTGCTCCTTGGGTTGGCGCTTTAATTGCAGATGTTAAACAGCCTATTGTTTTGGTTGTACCAGAAGGTTTAGAAAAAGAAGCAATTACACGTTTATCTCGTGTTGGTTTTGACAATACTATTGGCTTTTTAAAAGGAGGTATAGAAGCTTGGAAAGCGGCAGGTAAAGAAATAGATAGTTTACGTTCTATATCTGCAGATGAAGCTAAAGTAGAGATTAAAGAAAAAAGTGCTGAGGTTTTTGATGTTCGTAAAGTAGGTGAGTACCAGTCAGAGCATTTAGTAGATGCTAAAAGCACACCACTTAGTATGTTAAATAGTCACTTGGCAGAGTTTCCTAAAGAAACACCTTTTTACATACACTGTGCGGGTGGTTACAGATCTGTAATTGCTGCATCTATTTTAAAAAGCAGAGGAATTCATAACTTGGTAGATATTGCTGGTGGTTTTGCTGCTATGCGTAATGCAGATATGAATATTACAAAATACGTTTGTCCGTCTACATTATAGTAGTACAATAACATAATTTACAAAAGGTTAAAACAGTTTGGTACTTTCCAAGTTGTTTTAGCCTTTTTTGTTTTTATTAGTTGCTACGTCATAATTGCCCCAAAAGTATCTGTTAGTCGAAAAAAAATAGCGTAGTTAAAGTGTTTTAAATACATTGTACAGTATATTAACAACAACCAAACAAACTATTAAATGAAAACTACCGAGAAAATACCTGTTGTAACCAAAAAAATGTTGCTTCCGTTTATTTTAATTACTTCTTTATTTGCCTTGTGGGGTTTTGCAAATGCAGTTACAGATCCTATGGTTTCTGCGTTTAAAAAAGTGTTAGAGTTAAGTAATACGCAAGCATCTATGGTGCAAATGGCTTTTTATGGTGGTTACTTTTGTATGGCATTACCAGCAGCAATGTTTATGCGTAAATATTCATATAAAGTAGGGGTATTAATTGGTCTAGGTTTGTTTGCTACAGGTGCCTTGTTGTTTTACCCGGCAGCAGTAACAGAGCAGTTTTGGTTTTTTTGTTTGGGCTTGTATATTTTAACTTTTGGTTTGGCTTTTTTAGAAACAGCTGCAAACCCATATGCATTAGCAATGGGAGCCAAGGAAACAGCTACACAGCGTTTAAATTTAGCACAAGCATTTAACCCTGTTGGTTTAATTGCAGGTATTTTAATAGCTAAGTTTTTTGTTGCCGAAAAATTACAGTCAGACGATTTTGATAATTTTGCAGCATTAGACTCCGTAAAAAAAGCAGCCATAACAGCATCAGATTTAGCTGTAATTAGAGATCCGTATGTAATTTTAGGACTAGTTTTAATTGGCTTTTTTATCTTGTTTTTGGTTAGTAAAATGCCCCAAAATAGTACAGAAGGTACAATGCCAAGTATAAAAGATACATTTAAAGACTTAGCTAAAAATAAAAAATATGCATTGGGTGTTTTAGCGCAAATACTATACGTAGGTGCACAAATTATGTGTTGGACGTATATTTATCAATACGTAGAAGGTTTGGTAAACACTGGTGTTTTTAAAGAAAGTTACATTACCATATTTGGAACAGAAATTTTAAAAGACGGATTCTATTATCAAATTATAGCTTTTTTACTTTTTGTAGTTGGTAGAGCTATTGGTACAGCAATGTTGCGTTTTATGAGTGCAGGTAAACTACTATCTGGCTTTGCAGTATTGGCAATTGCATTTGTTTTAGGTACTATTTTTATAGATGGTATGTTTGGTTTGTATAGTTTAGTAGGTATATCATTTTGTTTGTCTTTAATGTTCCCAACAATTTATGGTATTGCTTTAGAAGGTTTAACAGAAGACCAGTCTAAAGTTGGTTCTGCAGGTTTAATTATGGCAATTGTAGGTGGTGCTTTAATGCCACCTTTACAGGGTTTAATTATAGATATGGGAGGTACAGGAGTATCAGATACCACAATAGCTGGTGTGTCAGAAATTAATTTCTCTTTTGTACTACCATTAATATGCTTTGTCTACATAGCTTGGTATGGGTATTTAGTGTACAAAAAGCACGAAAATAAAGTGGCAACAACTGTTTAATTACACAAACATTTTTAGTGATGTTGTAAATTTAAAGTTACATATAAAGTAATGTTTCTCTTTTATTTGTAATTTGGGTTTTAAATAATTAGCATTTAAACTATGATAGTATTGGTTGGTGGTTACACAGAAAAAATGTCTGAAACCCTAATAGGTAAAAGTAAAGGTATTTACATTTTAAATTGGAATGAAGACGAAGGAACTACTACCCAAATAGGGCACTTACCACTAAAAAATCCTAGTTATTTTGCGTACAATACTAAAAATGATTGTTTGTATGTTATTGAAGAAATAGCTTATGAAGATACTCCAAAACTAAAAGTATTTAAACATAATGGTAATGGTAGTTATACCAATATAGATGAAAAATACATTCACGGCGCATACCCTTGCCATATAGCCATATCACCAAACGGTAAAGAAGTAGCTGTTGCCAATTACGGTACAGGAAATGCAGAGATCTATGCCATACAAAAAAACGGCTTTGTGCAAAATGCTCAAATTTTACAGCATACCGGTAAAGGTGTAAACCCAGGCAGACAAGAAGGTCCGCATGCGCATATGTGTTTGTACCATAAAAACAGAATGTATGTAACAGATTTAGGGTTAGATGCTGTTAAAACCTATGAAAAAGGAAGCAATACTGGTTTCATGAACAGAGCTAACTTAGACTTTAAAGTAGCAGCTGGTAGCGGAGCCAGACATTGTGTTTTTCATCCTAAAAAAGATTTTGTGTATGTATTAACCGAAATGTTTGGTACTGTAAGTGTGTTTTCTACCAAGGACAGTAGTTTGTTGCAAACCATAAAATTATTGCCAGAATCGTTTACAGATTTACCAGGTGCGGCAGCCATCAGAATAACAGGTAACGGAAAGTTTTTATACGCATCAGAAAGAACCACTAGTCAAATTATTGTTTTTAAAATTGATAAAAAAACAGGAGAATTAACACTGGTAGAGCGTGTAGATGCAGGCGGAAAAGTACCAAGAGATTTTAACTTATCTCCGTCTGAAAAATGGTTGTTGGTAGCAGGGCAAAGTTCTGACGATGTTACTGTTTTTAAACGTAATGAGGATTTAGGAACCCTATCACTATCACACAAAATAAAAGAACTAAATACACCTACTTGCGTACTTTGGCATAAGGCTTAGTTAAAAGTTGTTTTTTTGTAGTATGACATTTGTCATAGTTGTTGCTTAAAATAGCCAGTATTTTTACCCTAAAATACGCTATATACATGTGCAATTTAGTTCAGAAATACAATATTCCAGGTCCAAGATATACTAGTTACCCAACAGTTCCGTATTGGGATATAAATACGTTCTCTGGTAAGGAGTGGGAGAACACTTTAATTAAATCTTTTAAAGAAAGTAACGCTACAGAGGGTATAAGTTTATACATACACTTACCTTTTTGTGAAAGCCTTTGTACGTTTTGTGGTTGTCATAAGCGTATTACCAAACGTCATGAAGTAGAAACACCTTATATACAAGCAGTGCTAAAAGAATGGCAGTTGTATTGTGCTATGTTGCCAGAAAAACCAATTGTAAAAGAATTGCATTTGGGTGGTGGTACACCAACATTTTTTACTCCAGAAAATTTACAAGCACTTATAAAAGGTATTTTTAGAAAAGCAGACAAAGCGGCGGAGTACGAGTTTAGTTTTGAAGGACACCCAAACAACACTACAAAAGAACATTTACAAGCATTATATAACGTAGGTTTTAGACGTGTAAGTTATGGCGTGCAAGATTATAACAGTACGGTACAAAAAGCAATAAACAGAGTACAGTCTTTTGAGAATGTAAAAAATGTAACAGAGTGGGCTAGAGAAATTGGGTATACCTCTATTGGGCACGATATTATTTTTGGATTGCCACACCAAACATTAGAACACGTAGAAGCAACCATTTTAAAAACAAAAGAGTTGTTACCAGACAGGTTGGCTTTTTACAGTTACGCACACGTGCCGTGGTTAAAAGGTAATGGGCAACGTGGTTATAGAGATGAAGATTTACCAACTGCTACAGAAAAAAGAGAACAGTATGAAAAAGGAAAAGACTTACTTGCTAAAGTAGGGTATAAGGAAATTGGTATGGATCATTTTGCTTTAAAAACCGATAGCTTATATGCTTCTATGGAAAACAATAATTTGCATAGAAACTTTATGGGCTATACAGCTTCTAAAACACAAGTAATGATAGGTTTGGGTGTGTCTAGTATTAGCGATAGCTGGTATAGTTTTGCTCAAAATGTAAAAAGTTTAGAAGAATACAATCATTTAGTTTTTAATAATATAATTCCTATTTACAGAGGGCATATTTTAACACAAGAAGATCGTGTAATTAGAAAACATATTTTAAATTTGATGTGTAGGCTAGAGACTTCTTGGAGTACTAATGATGAAGAATTTGAGCTGTTGCCAAGTACTTTAGAAAAATTAGAAGAAATGGAACATGATGGTCTTATAGAAATTTCTGCTACAAAACTTACAGTATTAGATAAGGGTAGGCCCTTTATTAGAAATATATGTATGGCTTTTGATGTTTTAATGCATAAAAAAGCGCCCCAAACAAGACTATTTTCAATGACAATATAATTATAACCTATAAATGTAACCTATGAAAAAAATTATTGTACCAGTAGACTTTTCAGATCAATCTAGTTATGCGCTAGAAGTAGCAGCATCTTTAGCTAAAACGCATAGTGCAGAAATTATTATTTTGCATATGCTAGAGCTTAACTCTGTTATGATTTCTTCTGAAGGTATGCCGCAAGAGCAAGTTGTATTTTTACTAAAGTTAACAGAAAAAAGGTTAAACGAGTTTTTAGACAAACCATTTTTAAAGGATATAACCGTAACACCTATTATAAAACATTACAAGGTTTTTAGTGAGGTTAATGAGGTTGCAGAAGACCACAAAGCAGATTTAATTGTTATGGGGTCTCACGGAGTAGATGGTTTAGAAGAAATTTTTATAGGTAGCAACACAGAACGTGTGGTACGTAATGCAAACATACCTGTATTAATTATAAAAGAGCAAATAAAAGATTTTGATGTACAGTCTATAGTATACGCATCTAATTTTGAAGTAGAAGGTGTTAAAGCTTTTCATAAAGTAAAAGCCTTTGCAGACCTTTTAAAAGCACAGGTTAATTATGTGTATATAAACACACCAGGAGATAACTTTTTAAGTACAGAAGATACGTATACAAGAATAGCAGAGTTTATATCTACAGCCAATGCAGCAGTAGAAGTAGAAATTTATAATGACTATACTGTAGAAAAAGGAATTCTTAATTACAGCAGTACTACCAACGCAGATTTAATTGCAATGGCAACACATGGCAGAAAAGGATTATCTCACTTTTTTATGGGCAGTATAGGAGAAGATATTGCCAACCACGCAAGTGTACCCGTAGTAACATTTAAAATATAAGCATAAAAAAAGCAGGTTGTAAAAAACCTGCTTTTTCAATTTTTAACCAATCATTAACCACTAATCATTGTTTCTTCTTATTGCTATTCATTAAAAAACCTACAACTATTGCAACTAGTACAACACATACTAAAGCAAAAATGGCAATCATTATTTTACCATTATTTAAGTTTGATAATATTATAGATAAATTCATAGTCTGGTGATGTATTTAAGTTTAATACTGTAAAGGTATTAGCTATGTACAAATTATAATATGATATTTATCAGGTTACAAAAAAAGTACAACTTAAATTGCTGTACTAGTACTAAATACTGCTATTAGTAATAGTATAAGTATAATAGTTACAATTGCAAAAGCGGCAATAGTTATTTTGTTGTTTTGAAAAAAGTAATTACTTGTTTTCTTCTCTTTATCCTTAATAAACTTAATATCTTCTTCTCCTTGTTTTACATCTTTCTTCATTGTTCTTGTTTTTAGTTTGTACACAATTATACAAGATTTTAGAGTCAATTATTAGCGCTAATCATTTAAAAAATAGCGCAAAAGCTTTGTATTAAATGAGTTAAGTTTTTGTTTAATTACGTCAATACAAGCGTAAAAGAAATAAGACATTTGTATAACAAACAAATAAAAACATAAAGACATGAGTAACAATAGCAACACATTATTAGGAGTATTAGCCGGAACCGCAGTAGGAGCAACATTAGGAATTTTGTTTGCACCAGATAAAGGTATAAACACAAGAAGAAAGCTTGTAGATGAGGCGGTAGCAACAAAAGAATCTATTGCAGACAGTGCTTTAGACTTAAGAAACACAGTAGCTGCAACTGTAGCAACAAATAAAGAAACGTTAGATACTAAAATAGAAAACTTAGTTTCTGATGCCAGTTACAAAGCAGACGATGTAATTAACCAATTAGAAGGTAAATTAAAAGAGCTAAAAGCTAAGAACAAAAAATTACAGAAGTCATAATGAGTGTAATAAACTCCATAGACAAAACGGCAACTGAAGCTGCAGCGGCTGGAAAAAAATACGTAGATGTAACTAAAAAATACTACGAGTTAAAAGTTTTTCAGCAGTTAACAAGTACATCATCCTATGTTGTAAAAACAGTTATAATAGGAGGCTTATTATTGTTAGCATTTTTGTTTATGGCAATATCCGCTGCAATAGCTTTAGGAGAATTGTTTAACAGCGTACCACTAGGGTATTTGGCAGTAGGAGGAATTTTTATACTGTTTGGCCTGTTGGTATATAGCAGAAGAACGTTTATAGATAAAATATTAATTAAAAATATGTCTAAGACTTATTTTGATTAAACCACAGACTATGCAATACACATCATTTAGACAAATAGAGGTAGATTTAAAAAGGCTTAGTTTAGAACGACAAATTTTAGTAGAAGAATTAAAAGCACAAAAACACCAAGTTGCAGAAGATTTAAAACCTTACAACTGGGTAAACTGGGCGTATAAATTAGCCCGTAAATACGGTGCACTACTTTTGGTAAAAAAACTATTTAAATAGTAAGTATTACTGGCCTTGTAACACAAAAAAACAGAGACTATGAGTAATGAATATGCAAAAAACGAAAGAGACAACATAGAAAAATACCAAAGCCAAGGATACAAAAGTAACTTTAGCGTGGTAAATGGCAAATTGGTAGATCTAGAAGAGAAAACCAAATACACGCCACAAGAAGTTTTTGTGGTACAAGAGCACAGGTACGAGGGTATGAGTAACCCGTCTGATATGTCTATACTATATGTTATAGAAACAAAAGACAACAATAAAGGTACAGCCTTAATTGGTTATGGCCCAACAGGTAATTTAAACGCGGCAGAGTTTTTTAAAGACATACCTAAACAAAATTATAAAAGTTAAGACTGTCCCCAATATAACCCCACAGTAAAAAAAAGCAACACTATTATGGTGTTGCTTTTTTGTATAATACAGTTTGTTAATAACAGCAAAATGTAAATTACACCTAAAAACATACCATTTATAAATTATTTTAAGACAATTACACATATCCGTAATTGGGGTAAAAAAAATAGTTATAAATTGTAAGAAAATTACTAAACGTTAATTTGTTTATTAAACATAGTTATGCAATGTATAAACACAATTAACCTATTTTATAGATATTAAAACTTATTGTAAGAGTCGAGACTGTTCCCCAAGAGAACCTCTCTTTTAAAAAGAGCAGCACTATTTTTAGTGTTGCTTTTTTGTTTTTAGCAACTTACCATTAAAAATATACCAGTGGTAAACTATTTTAGGGCAATTACACATATCCGTAATTAAGGTATAAAAAATGTTTTTATATTGTAAGAAAAATAACAGCTACAAGTGTAATATGTGCGTTTATACAACCATATTGGCGGAATAAACGCAATGATTTTAGTTTATATGTAGTTAGCACACATAAAAGAAAAAAAATGAATTGGCAGAATACTGGAAATATAGCATCGAAAAAATATAAATGCGGATACTGTGGTTCACCACTTGCCTCACAAAAAGGATATACTGCTACAAACTATGTGAATGGCTCAACACGAACTTACGGATGGATTTACATCTGTCATAGTTGTGAGCAACCGACTTTTTTTGATATTAATCAAAAACAGACGCCTGGACCATTAATTGGAAATAAAGTAAAACATATTCCCAACACAGATATTGAAAATTTATTTAACGAAGCTAAATCTTGTTACTCAATTGGCGCTTACACTTCTTCTGTTATGTGTTGTAGAAAATTATTAATGAATATTTCTGTTTCAGAAGGAGCCAAAGAAGGAGCAGGATTTGCTGAATACGTTAATTATTTAAATGACAACAATTATATTCCGCCTAATGGAAAAAAATGGGTTGATTCAATTAGAAAACTTGGTAATGAAGCTAATCACAAAATAAAGTTCAAAACACCAAAAGAAGCCGAACGAATTTTAAACTTTACTGAAATGCTTTTAAGGTTTATATACGAATTACCCGGAATAATGGAAGATACCGAATTAGAAACTTAAAAAATTACGTGTGCCAACACCGCATATAATTTATTGCTAGCTTTAGGTTACTTACGAATTCCTAAGCTTTGGGAATAGCGGATTTTCCATTCGGTTTGTATTTGTTAACTTAGGTGTTTAAACACGTAACGAAATCACATACAAACACGTTGTAGCCAATTAGACAAAAATCATATGAAAAGAATCACATTATTACTATTAATCTTTTGTTCCTTAAATGCAATTGGACAAGAAAAACTGGAAATCGAAATCGATAATCCAGAACCGAGAGTTGGACAAAGTGTTACATTTTCAATTAACGTCGACTTCTTGACTGATTACTTCAAAAAAGAATTGGGAAAGAATGTAGAATTTACACGCTCAACCTCAATTTTTGGAATGCAATCAGATGATTTTGAAAGAGTAATTATTTTCGAAAAGGCAAAAAAATATGAAATCGGACCTTTTGATTTCGAATTTAATGGCAAAAAATATACAA
Source organism: Cellulophaga sp. (assembly GCF_039943695.1). NCBI lineage: Bacteria > Pseudomonadati > Bacteroidota > Flavobacteriia > Flavobacteriales > Flavobacteriaceae > Cellulophaga > Cellulophaga sp. The sequence continues at coordinate 15,848 of NZ_JBDVAA010000187.1, forward strand.
CGGAAACTATTGAAGTAAATGTTCTACCAAAATTACCAATGGAAAATGGACTCTGGTTAAGAATAGCAGAATTTGATGGTCAAAAATACCTCATTCTTGAACAGTTAATTAGCAACAAATCAAACAAAACTAATAATGAAAATGGAGGGTATTCATATACAATTGGTGGCGTAAAGCCAGAGGGAAAAGAATTTTCTGAATTAAATGAGGAATTAACAAATGGTATAGAATTAAGCAATTACAGTTCTTCATCTAATACTTTAAGACCAGAAAACGCAGAACTATTTGATGTAGGATTTTCTTATTCAATAAAAAAATATAAAATAAAATTTGACGAAAATTTTAATGGAGAATATATAATATCGGAAAAAGATTTTATTGGTTTACCTGTGAAGTTTGATATCGGAAAAATAAAGATTGAAAAATAACTGGCTATAACAAAGTACTGTGGTAAAAACCAAGTAAAAACCCACTAATTGCTATCACACTGCTTCTGTATAAAAGAGGTTGTGTTGTTTATTTATAAATTCCGCAGCTATGGGGTAGATTTATTTTAATTGGAGATTAAATGCCTTTCTGCACGCAATGAAATAATGCAAAGCACGTTTACAATTATATGACCAAAAAGCACATTTCTTATACCGTAATCATTCTTTTTATTCTTGGTATTATTAGCCTGTTTTTAGCCCCCATAATTAATGGCAATAAAACAGATTATTTAATAAACAATTTAATTGGTTCGTTTAAGATAGTATTTCCAAGAGACGCACGGTTTAATGGAGGAATGAGTGTATATGCAAACCTTATTTTATATGTGCTTTTACTTGTAGGGTTATTAATAGCTATTAAAACAAATTGGAAAAAATATTATGTATTGTGTTTTTCAGTTTCATTATTACTAATAGATAATGTTATAAATTTTATTTCAAAATTTATATATTCAATTTGGTATAATAACTTTGCTATTTTTCCTCTAGAGCGTAGAGTTTTACCATATGTACAATACATACTTTTAATATTTATTGCATTTAAGATACTAAAATTCTTAGAGAAAAAAGAAGCAGTTGTACTACGTAAAAAACCAATGCTTGTTTTTCTTGGGTATTTAATTGATGTGTTAATCGTATGGACTTTATTATATGTTAAATTGGCAATGGCTATTGAAAGAAATTTAGATATAACATTTGAGCTAAATAAAGTATTGAGTTTTGCGTTAGTTATCGCAGTTTACTTTTCAATTTTTAAATTTATTTTTAATAATACTTGCGGTACAGCAATTGTAAAAATGTTTGTGAACAAAGTTGATAAAGCATAGCCAATAGGTTTTAGATCTAAAAATTGGTGTGTTTTAAAAGTAGTTAAAATTTTTTATAACAAGGCGTTGGGAGGCTTGTAAGTAATATTAATAAAAATGGCAGAATTTTGGGAAACAGCATTTAATGATAAAAAAGAAATGTGGGGAATGAATCCTGCAAAATCTGCAGAATTAACAAAAGACTTCTTTTTAAAAAAATCATTAAAGAATATTCTAATTCCTGGAATTGGATACGGACGTAATGCCCAACCATTTATTGACAACGGAATAAACGTAAACGGAATTGAGATTTCAAAAACTGCTATAGCACTCGCAAAAAAACATTACGGAAGTAAAATGACCATTTATCACGGTTCAGTATCTGAAATGCCATTTGAAGATAAAAAATACGATGGTATTTTTTGTTACGCTCTTATCCATTTATTAGATCGAGAAAAAAGGAATAAGCTAATTCAAGATTGTTACAATCAATTGGCAAAAAACGGATTTATGGTATTTACAGCAATAACCAAACAAGCGCCAAATTTTGCAAAGGGAAAACTAATTGAAAAAGACTGTTACGAATTTCATAAAGGAGTTAAAATCTTTTATTACGACCAAGAATCTGTAAAAGCAGAATTTAATAATTTTGGACTTTTTGAGGTTAACAAAGTAATTGAAGACCAACCTATGTTTTTAATAAAATGTAAAAAATAAAAGAAAATATTTATATAAGTTATGTACCTAAAATATAACCGTTATTACTTGTATTGTATTTTAAATTAACCATTGCCAATACTATTCTTATTTAGATTTTTTTGCTTAATAGCTGGTTTTTAGCACACTAAAAAAGTAGGTAAAATACTTTAGTGTTGTAGGTCTAAATTAACCTAGTCTTAACAAAACCTGAAGTTCTTATTTATAAGTTTGACAGCTTAAAAATAAAAACAACCAATGAAAAAAATGATGAAGATTTTGCTAAAATTTAAATTTACAGTATTTTTTATACTATTAATTTCTAGCTGTAGTTCTAATGACGACTCACCAGAAAAGCAAGAACCATCTGAAGCTATTAGTTTAGAAAAAACCAAACTTACAGATTTTCCTTTAGCAGAAGTAGCATACTTAAATATAACAATAGAGCATCCTGTAGTAGAAAATAATGAAGAAGTAGAAGAAGGAGAAATAGTTATTTTTCTGCCTCATACAGTAAGCTCACGTACATTTTCACTTAAATCTACAAACTTAAATACCAATAATTTTGATGTTTTCCCATCTGTTGGAACTCAACAATTATTTTCAGAAACGGAAACAGTAAAATACACCATAACATCTAAAAGTAATTTGGAAAAAAGTGTACATTACAATGTAAAAATAGTAATAGCTGCTGCTCCCCAAGAAGAAAAACTAGCAATAGTAGACTTTGAGTTATTGGCAAATGACAATAGTAGCTATACCAATATAGATTTTGTTAAAGAAGCAAAACAACAAACAGTAGATTCTTTATTATTTTGTCTGTTTCCGGCTAGTATAGATTTTTCTGATTTGAGTCCGGCTATAAAATACAATGGCTCTATAATAGAGTATCAGGTAAATGATGAAGGGTATAAAGAGTACGTGGTAAGTACTGGCGAACGTATTAATTTTAAGTATCCTAATGTGGTAGATTTTAAAATTAGCAACAAAGACAATACCAAGTCTGTGGTTTACAGAATAATTGTAGACATAGATCGTCCAATTGTTTTGGATAAAGAAGAAATTACAACTATAAATATTAAAAAGGGCAGTACTTACAATGGTACAAACCTGGCTACTTGGACAAATAAGGGTAATTATCCCATTACTACAATGAGCCAAAATGAGTACACTAATGTGGTAACACCTGCTGCAGGTATAAATAATATTTTTGCATTAACATTGTCTAAAAATAGTGGAGGAGATATT